>JAPLUR010000116.1 GCA_026397505.1 Candidatus Zixiibacteriota bacterium | reverse complement strand
ACTTCCGAAAGCGCAAAGACTATGTTTCTCCTGCTAAAATCTAACTCGTTATACGACATTAGGTGTCTCCTTTTGAATCAGCTTGTAAATCTTAAGGATACACCTCTTGTCGTTTTTACACACTTATAAAGATATTACCGGTAATTTTCCGGTAATACTTTTACATTTTGACGAAGGGGCATTTCTCCGTAAATTAATATTATGTTTCGACGAGTTGTCTTGATCATTCTCGATGCCTGCGGCGTGGGGGAGCTTCCCGACGCCGCCGAATATGGAGATACTGGGGCGGCCACTATCCCCAACGTAGCGCGGGAACTGAAGGGATTGAAAATGCCTCACTGCGAAAGAATGGGGCTGGGGAATATTGTGGAAATGATGGGCATCAGGTCTGCCGACCCGGCGGCGGGCTGCTGGGGTAAGATGGCCGAGAAATCGTCGGGAAAGGATTCTACTTCGGGTCATTGGGAAATTGCCGGGGTGATTTTGGAAAGAGCTTTTCCGGTTTATCCCCATGGCTTTCCGTCCGTGTTGGTGATGGAATTTGAAAGACAAGCCAGGGTAAAGTGCATCGGAAATATCGCGGCCAGCGGCACCGAAATTATCAAAGAGCTGGGGGAGCGACATATCAAAACCGGGGAAATTATCCTGTACACTTCAGCCGATTCGGTTTTCCAGTTGGCGGCGCACGAGGAGATTTTTCCTCTCGAAAGGTTATATGAAATCTGCCGGATTGCCCGGGAAATGCTTACAAGAGAAGATGCGGTCGGCCGGGTGATCGCCCGTCCCTTCGCAGGCAGTCCGGGCAATTTCACACGGACTGTCAATCGCAGGGATTTTTCTCTCCTGCCGCCATCGGATACGGCGCTTGATAAGCTCCTGAAAGCCGGAATTGCCACGGTCGGCATCGGCAAAATCGGCGACCTGTATGCGCATCGCGGCCTGAGCCGCGAGGTGAAGGCATCAAATAACAATGAAGTGATGATAAAAATAATCGCGGAACTCGGCCTTACCAATCAGGGGCTGATCATGGCCAATCTGGTAGATTTCGACATGCTCTGGGGGCACCGCAATGATACAGCCTCATTTGGGAAAGGGCTGGAGGACTTTGACCGCCGTCTGGAAGAGCTTCTCCCCCGCCTGAACCAAACCGACCTCTTGATTATCACCGCCGATCATGGCTGCGATCCGACCCTGAAGAATTCGACGGATCATACCAGAGAATATGTACCACTATTGGCTTGCAGCAAGGATATCAAGTCAGGAAAGAACTTAGGCACCAGAGAGACTTTCGCCGATATCGGGACGACCATCGGTGAAATATTCGACTTAGACTACCATTTCCCCGGGAAAAGTTTTTTAAAAGATATTGTCGAAAGCATTCATTAGGCTTATAATGCCGTCAGATTGAGGAAAGAAATGATCACCGATTTGAATCGATATTTTGACCATTCGCTTCTTAAGCCGGAAACCGACCTGAAAGGAATAATCGCCTTATGCCATGAGGCGATGGAAAACAAATTCTTCGGTATCGCTATCAATCCGTATTGGGTGACTTATGCCAAAAAGGAACTGGCCGGCAGTGATGTCAAGATTATCTCGGTCTCCGGATTTCCTCTATCGGCCAACCGTACGGATGTGAAAGTAATTGAAGCGGTGAAGGGGGTCGAGGATGGAGCGGATGAAATTGATATGGTAGCCAATGTCGGCCTTCTGGCTTCCGGCGAGTATAAGACGGTGGAAAGAGAAATCTATGAAGTCCGACGTGAACTGCCTGATGCAGTTATATTGAAAGTGATTATTGAGGCGCCGCTTCTATTGCCGGAGAACCAGGTCAATGCGGTTAAGGCAGTCATCAACGGCGGGGCGCAGTTTGTCAAAATCGCCACCGGATTTTTTGGCGGTGCAACCGTGGAGATGGTGCGCCGGTTGAAAGATGCCGCCGCCGGAGAAATAAAGGTGAAGGCCTCGGGTGGCATAAGAACTTTAGAAGATACGCTTGCCCTGATTGAGGCCGGCGCCGACCGGATCGGCTCATCGGTCTCGGTGGAGATCATGAAAGAGTACAATCGCATAAATATCGCGGGAATAAAATCGTAGGGGTTTGATTTATCAAATCCTCATTATATAACTATGACGTCAGAGAATAAGAAGACAGTCACGCCCCGTCCTCATATCGGGATACTTTTTAAATGCTGTCATATTTACGCCCGTATCTACCTCAATAAGAAAGGCGATGCCTTTGTCGGCTGGTGTCCGAAATGCGCCGCCAAACTGGAGGTGACAGTCTCCCCGACCGGTTCGAGCAGGAAATTTTTCACCGCCGAATGAAGCATGGTTCTGATGAAAGCGAAAATTGTCGTGGTACCGCTGGGCGAAGTTGATTTCATGATGGTCAATCGTCTGGCCACCAATATCGGCCCGGTTTTCGGCCGCTCGGTCGATATCCTCAAAGGTATGAAGATGCCTGATGAGGCGTACAATGTCGTTCGCGGCCAGTACTATGCCACCATCCTTTTGAACAAATTGGAGCGGGTGAAAGCCAATCAGAAAGAGTTTGTAATGGGGGTCTGCGAGGAAGATATCTACTTGCCGGATGAAGCTTATATCATCGGTCATTCCGACATAATCGGCGGAACCGCCATCGTTTCTCTCTTCCGCATCCGTCAGGAATTCTATGGGCTTCCGGAAGATGAAATGAAAGTCTATACCCGCCTTTTCAAACAGTCGGTGCACCAGCTGGCGCATCTGTTTGATATGACCAGCTGCCGCAATCCCAGATGTGTGAATTATTACAGTCAGAACATGATGGATATCGATATCAAGGGCGAAAAATTCTGCGATATCTGCAAACGCCAACTGACCGAAAAGAGATGACCGCGATATGAATCTCGCCCAGATTCTCGATGCCTTCAAAATCGACCGTTCGATTCGCGAGAATATCGCCCACTGGGAGGTTCTCCCGGCCCGTGAGGGGCAATATGAAGATTTCCCCGATTATCTGGACAGTCGGCTCACGTCCATACTGAAAAGTAAAGGGATCCGCAGGCTGTATTCGCACCAGCGAAGTGCGGTCGATTCCATCCATGGGAGTAATGATACGGTTATTGTCACCCCAACCGCCTCCGGCAAGACGCTCTGCTACAATTTGCCGGTGCTTGATGCCATTATCAGGAATCCTTCGGCGCGGGCATTGTACCTATTCCCCACCAAGGCTCTTTCGCAGGACCAGTTGGCGGAATTGCTGACTCTGAGCAACCGTCTTGATATCGATATCAAAACCTATACTTTCGACGGCGATACGCCACAGACCGCCCGGCGCCTCATCCGTTCGGCCGGGCATATCGTTGTTACCAATCCGGACATGCTTCATGCCGGCATCCTCCCGCATCATACGAAATGGATCAAGTTATTCGAAAACCTTCAGTATGTTGTGATTGATGAAATTCACCACTACCGCGGAATTTTCGGCTCGCACCTGGCCAATGTGATTCGAAGACTCAAGCGAATCTGCGAATTCTACGGCTCCAATCCGATCTTTATCACCTGCTCGGCGACGATCGCCAACCCCGATGAACTGGCCGAGAAAATTATTGGACGGAAAGTGCAGCTGGTGGACAATAACGGCGCTCCCTCGGGCGAGAAGCATTTTCTTATCTACAATCCGCCGGTGATAAACAAGCAACTCGGTATTCGCAAATCAGCCCTTAATGAGTCTTTGATGCTGGCCGAGCATTTTATCCGCAACCGAATTCAGACCATCATTTTTGCGCAGTACCGTCTGCAGGTGGAGATTCTCCTGACCTATCTGCGCGAAATATTCGCCAAATCACCGGGGAAAAGTATCAAAGTGGCAGGGTACCGCGGCGGGTACCTTCCCAATCAGCGGCGTGAAATCGAGCAGGGGCTTCGCAGCGGCGAGATAATCGGTGTTGTGTCCACGAATGCCCTTGAGCTGGGAATTGATATCGGCGCTATGGATGTTTCTATAATTGTCGGCTATCCCGGTTCGATATCCTCGGTCTGGCAACAGGCGGGGCGGGCCGGACGCCGTTCGGGAACCTCGCTGACCATCTTTGTCGCCAACAGCTCGGCCATCAATCAATTCCTGGCGCAACACACTTCTTATCTGCTAAAGAAGACGCCCGAGATGGGGATAATCGATCCTAACAATCTCATCATCAGCACCAACCATATCAAATGCGCCAGTTTTGAGCTTCCTTTCCGCAAAGAGGAATCTTTCCGACCCGATGGTACGGTCGAGATACTTGATTATCTCGAGGAGCAGAATGTTCTCCGTCAGAGCGGCGGAAAATACTACTGGTCATCGGAGATTTATCCCGCCGAGCAGGTGTCATTGCGCAGCGCCTCACCGGATAACTTCGTTATCTTGAACCAATCCGACAACAACCGCGTTATCGGCGAGGTTGATTACTATTCGGCCCCGATTTTCCTTCATCCCGAGGCGATATATCTGCATGACGCCGACCAGTATCAGGTGACGGAGTTGGATTGGGAAGGGAAAAAGGCGTATGTCAAGGAGGTCGCGGTCGATTACTACACCGATGCCGAAACGAAATCGGATCTGAAAGTCCTTTCGGTCGCTGATGAGAAACGGATTTATGACGCCGCCATTTCCTGGGGAGAAGTAACGGTCACTATGGTGACGGTACTATTCAAGAAAGTGAAATTCCATACACATGAAAATGTCGGCTCGGGAAATCTCCTGATGCCGGAATTGGAGCTTCATACGCATGCCTTCTGGTATGCATTCCCGGGCGATGTTCGATTCAAGTTGAATCTCGAGGGGGAAGCATTCGGCGGCTCGCTACGGGGGTTGGCCAATATCCTCGGCAAGATTGCACCGCTCTGGGTGATGTGCGACCCGCATGATTTACGCTCCATCTCGCAGGTGCGTTCGCCGTTCAGCGAGCTTCCCACCATCTATATCTATGAAAATATTCCCGAGGGCGTGGGGTATTCGGAAAAACTCTTCAATATTTCCGATGACCTGTTCCGTGCCTGCCTGGAACAGGTGCAGAGTTGCCCGTGTAACGGCGGCTGTCCCTCGTGTGTCGGTCCGGAAATGGAGGTCGGCAGCCGGGGAAAAGAGGGGACCGAGATATTACTCCGCTATATGCTCGGCCGAACATCATAGCGTGAGACTGGTGGGTCAGGAGCTTTACGCTCCTGACAAGACCGTGTCAGGTCTGCAAGAGGCCTGACCTACAAAATCTGAAAAACGAAGGGTGACCAAGATGGCCACCCTTTCAAATTGCATCATACCCTGGTCTTGGGTCAAGGCTGTTTTGACAAGTCCTCTGTCCACCAGACCAGTTTCTCGTATAGCCCCGGGCTGTATCCGCTTTCGATATATCTTATCTTGCCGTTCCTGTCGATGGCACAAATGTACGGAATCCCCTTGAAATCATATGCCTTGGGAAGCTCATCATTGCCGTAGACCAGATACATCTTATAATCTTTTTCCTTCATAAAGTTCTGCACCTTGCCCCGCCCCTTTTCCCAGACATCGACAGCAATGACAACCACACTGTCGCCGGCCATCTTCTGCGTGAATTCATTAACCATCGGCATGGCCAGGGCGCAATAACCGCACCAGGTGGCCCAAAAATCGAGAATCACTATTTTGCCGCGGAAATCGGACAGGCTGACACTATCTCCGACGGCATTGGTCAGTTTCCAGAGGGGAGCATTTATGTCCACTTTCTCTGTGAGCATCTTCTGCTTGCGAGCCTCTTTGCCGTTATCCCAGTTGGCCTGATAAACGGCAAGCAGCTTTTCCCATCTCGGGTCGCCGTGCAGGGGAATCAGGTCGCTATCCTGTTTGACATGATCCGCGTTATCCCATTTCTTTTCGCCGGCCAGAGTCAGATATTCAATCGCATGCTCTTTATCGCCGGTAAGGGAGTAGAAGCAGGCAATATCATACAGCTTGCCGCTGTCGGGGTTTTCTCCCTTATTGCTCAGAAGGTAACGGAGCGCTTCATCATTTGCCTTGGCATCGGTCAGCATTTGTTGATACAATTGAGAAACAAAAGGGGCCTTTTCCTCGGCCGACAACTGCCCTTTGGCAATCCCCTCATCGGCTCCGGCTTCGATTGTTTTCAGGGCATCGCCGTATCTGCCCATCCGGGAGTAGATATTGGCATAGATCATCTTTGAAGCCCACGGCGCCTTCATCGAGTCGCCTTTCGCCAGAGTCTGGAGCACCGCGGTGAAATCTTTTTTGTAAATCCTATAGTTCATCAAAAACTGCCAGGCAAATGTCTGATCGGGAAAAAGTCCGGTGATCTCGGTGAAATAATGTTCATCAGTAGGAAGTTCTTTCTTCAGCACTTCCTGTTTGGCCGGATTACCCTTGCTGTTGAAAAGGTCATCCTGATAGCAGGCCAAAAGAAGTCGATACCCGTACGGCCATTTCGGGTCAAGCTGAATTGCTTTCCGTCCCAGCTCAAGTTGCTTGCCGACCTCAGGAGTAACCCGCCCGAGAAGGTAGGTATTCTTGGCCAAGTTGGGATTCTGATTGTAAAGCTCCTGGCAGAAGGCCAGGACATTTTCCGGGTCAATCTCTTTCCAGCGGTTCTGCGCCTCGCGGATAGCATCAATATTGTCGCTTTTGGTCATAAACTCGCGGCAGAGGTCGATAATTTTGGCATCTTCATAGAGGAGTTTGTACTGTGCGTTGAATGAAACCACAGTATAATTCTGGGCCGAGACAGCCGAAAAGACCGCAAAGAGAAGAACACTCAGAAAGAAATAAACTTTATAGTGCATGAAATCCTCCTGATAAAGAATCAATCCGTTTTTGTAGCCAAAGTGGCATGGTCGCCGGTGGTCCGGGGACGCGACCGGCGGCGGTTATATTTATTATCCAATTTCAAGCAATTCGATATCGAAGGTCAGGTCTTTGCCGGCCAAGGGATGATTGGCATCGATAGTCACATGCGATTCGTTGACATTGGTGACAATAACCGGGATTGTCTCGCCGTTGGGGTGCTCCATCTCCAGCTCCTGCCCGATTTCGGGGTTCAGCCCTTCAGGGACAAGTTTCCGCTCGATTTCGGCCACCATGTTTTGATCATGATTGCCGTAAGCCTGATCGGACGGGATTTTTTCGGTTTTGGTCTGCCCGGGGACCATACCGACAACGGCCGCCTCGAAACCGGGGATTATCTGCCCTTGCCCGATGGTGAACTGCAGCGGTTCGCGCCCTGAAGAGGAATCAAACACCTGGCCGTCATCAAATCTGCCGGTGTAATGCACCTTGACCGTATCGCCATGCTTTGCCTGTGTCATATTTCCTTTCCTTCTTTAAATGACTTACTCGGGGAAAAACAATATGTCAAACAACGTCGCAGGGGGCGCAAAAAGAGCCGGCCATTATGAAAGGTCATCGGGCATATTGGCGTTCCATTTTTCATCCCCCAAGTTATCCGATTTTGAACGGCCGGGCAAGGCAAATTTTTGATTGCGCGGCCCGCCCGTTAAGATTGCCGGCGGCGGCGTTGCCAATCAAATCGCCATCAAAAATCCATAAAATTATTTTCCCTAACGTATCAAATTCCGGTTCATATGAAGAATATAATTTTGATAATTGGAGCGATATTTCTTATGGGCATGCAAACAAAGGCCGAAAAAGTCGATTTTGATTCTCTCTGGAATTATGACAATCCGGCTGAGACCGAGGCAAAATTCCGCGAAATCCTTCCCGAGGCGAAAAACTCCGGAGATATCGGCTACTATGCCGAACTTCTGACCCAAATTGCCCGCGCGGAGGGGCTTGCGCAGAAATTCGATGAGGCCCACGCCCTTCTCGATACGGTGAAAGGGCTTCTGCCGACCGCCGGTGAGCGGGCGTATATCCGGTATCTATTGGAGCGCGGACGGGTTTTCAATTCCTCGGGCAAACCGGGCGATGCGGCGCCATTATTTGTGGAAGCATGGGAAAGAAGTTTGAAAGGTGGTTTTGATTCTTATGCGGTTGATGCCGCCCATATGATGGGGATTGTTGCCACCGCCGAAAAGCAGATGGGATGGAACCTGGAAGCGCTCGATTTGGCGGAAAAAAGCCCCAACCCGATGGCTCAGAAATGGAAAGGGAGCCTCTACAATAATATCGGCTGGACATATTTTGAGCGGAAAGATTATGATTCGGCGCTCATGATGTTCCAGAAGGCGGTGGCTTTCCGCCGGGTGCAGGGGAAACCGGGGCTGGTACGAATCGGCGAATGGTGTGTGGCGAAAACGCTTCGTTATTTGGGGAGGATCGAAGAAGCGCTGGTGATTCAGCAGCGTCTGCAGAAAGAATGGGATGAGGCCGGCGCTGATAATGACGGGTATGTTTATGAGGAATTGGCGGAGTGCCTGCTGGCGTTGAGCCGCGGCAAGGAAGCGGTTCCCTATTTTGCGCGGGCTTTTGAGTTGCTTGCGAAGGATGTCTGGCTGGTGCGTGATGAGCCGGCACGGCTGCAAAGGATGAAGGAATTGGGGCAGGTTAAATAGAATATTTTTAGGCAGGTCAGGAGCTTTACGCTCTTGACAAGACTGTGTCAGGTCTGCAAGAGACCTGACCTATAAAACTACGACCCTACCAAGGGATGTCGCCGGAAAACACCTTAATAACCACATACAGTATGATGACCCCGACAGCAATCCCGATACTCCAGGGGATCCACCGCGGCGACGATTCGGTAACAATTTGCTCCATTTGCGAAGGATAGGCCGCGCCCTGGGGTCTTGTTTGATCCACCCTTTCTGCCGGTGTGGGTTCGGCGGCGATCTGCTCCATTTGCGAAGGATCGGTGCCATCCTGAAGTGTTGTTTGATCGACCACGTCCACAGACTCCGATTCTTTTTCAGTAGTACTTACGGTTTCTCCTCGTGACGCCTGAATCAAACCGCGGAAGAATTGAATCGCCCCGAACAGGATGGCTCCCCAGGTGATGAAGTATGTGCCACCACCCCTACTCACCGCTGCTTGGTATGTCGCAACAGTCACAATGATGCCCCCAATGCACCAGAGCGCTCCGACCAGCATATTTTTCTGGCCGGCATTCCAGGGTGTTGAGCCGCCGCTCGCGGTCTCCTGGCTTGCGGCCCCGCTCGACCCCATCAACCCTGGTGCGAACTCCGGTTTCTCGTTTGTGGTTGTGGCGTCCCAGGGAACAACAGCTTCTGAGCCGCATCCCGCGCATTTGGCCTTCTCACCGGCGCGAAGATAGGTTATAATAGTCTTTCCGCAAACACCGCAATTGAATTTAAGAGCCATACACTTTCGGTCCCTCCTGCAGGATTGTTGATAAATTTCATATAGACTGATGACGACAGTGCTGCATATAACAGATTTCAATATATATTTGTCCGCGCACCGATGCAAGTGAAATTGCTGATTTTTCAATTCTGAGAGCGCAATGGCGCCCCCGCTCCGTTTATGGAAATTTCCCACAGCAAAGTTATGGGTTTCTCAATTCTGCTGGCGCGGAATTTCGGTACGACGTCATAACTGAACTGCGAGAGGAATAATACCATCATGAATGATGGGCCACCCGGCGGTATTGCATTCATAAAAAATGCCGTGCGCAGGAAGGATAACAAGTCAAATCATTGCGCAATTTTTGACAATATCATTCCGATTTCATCCGCCACAAATTCATCTTTAATCAAGAAATATTTTGGCTTTGCCTCATTTTCTTTTTGAAATTGGATTGCATTTGTGAATTTGGTAAAATTCACGATCTTATCTATCGGGTAGGTGACACTCTTTTTGGTGCCAACGAAAATTATTCTCTTATTTGTCAAATATAGAGTACCCTGGTCGGAAACTTCATTCGAGGTATCGACAATCCTCTCACCCTTAAAGCCACCCACGCGGTAATAGAGCCCCTTTGCAACACGTAAACTTATTCCTCTCGTCCCGCCTTCATATCTCGTCCGCCTTTTTTCCTCTGCAAGTTCGCATCTAATTTCATAATGACATTGCTCGTTTTTCTTTAGTAGTATGTCAGCCATAAGAACAGGAAGATTCCCTGCTCTTATGGCTGTAAGGCGTTTTAAATGCATGAATTTCCCAAATGTGTGCTCGATATCAGCGTTCTCGAGTCTCAATTGTACCAACAGGTCACTCAGCTCCTTTTCTTCTTGATCCGTAAGTAACCCATCTTCTCCCATTTGATCAAGTTTCCTCTCATACTCCCCAATATCTGCCTTTTTCGTGACTTCCCGAAGATTTTTCAGAGTTCGATCAGCTTCCGCTAAATCTGATTCTTGCAGACCAAGCGCCTTCTGCAAATCATCGAGTCTTCTCCCTTCCTCTAGAGACAAATAGTTATCGCTCCCAAACTCGCATAGCTTTGCCAAGTATTGGTCAATTCTACCTTGTCTTTCAATTTTGCATTGAGGGCATAATGCATTATTGCCCCCCAGCATTTTCCCCCAAAGGGATAAATCTTTGCCACAATTCACACATTTTGAAGCCATACTTTTGCCTCTCCAACTATATCAATAGAAATAATAGTAGCTTTCGTAGGTCGGGTTCGGAAATTCCGCAACCTCGGAATTGTGAAACCCGACATCTTATATTTCTCCATATTCCCCTGAACATTCTACGCCTCTATTCACACCCCAATTCCTTTCATAAAGACAATTATTGTAATATTCCTTTAATGATGAATGTTCATATTCAAAAGGATCGTCGACCAAGCCATGCTTGACCGCATTATAGTGTATATAATCAATATGCCGTCGCCAATCACCGTCATCTCTGATTATATGGTCCCAAAAACGGTTTTGCCAGACCCGGCCCGCACGCTCGCGACTGCGATACAGGCGGGAATATTTAATCTTGAATCCATGAATTACTTTCGAAATATCCTCGCTGCCAATATCTATCAAAAGATGACAATGATTCGGCAAAATGCACCAGGCTTCAGGCATTGCTATCGGCCAGCATTTCCAAAAGAGAGAAGTATCATGCAATAAGATGGACTGTCGATTATATGTTACAATCGTGATAAAATATTTCCGATTCTTGAGATAAAACCTGCGTAACGATTTCATTTCGTCGCCTCTTGTCGGGTTTTTCGTTCCCGCAGATAGATTGTCGGGTTTCTCAATTCCGCTGATGCGGAATTTCGGAACACCGACCTACCTGAACTAAAGTCTGCCGCGCACAAAAGTCAAAAGAAGCTCGCCCTAGAAGACCGAGAACTTGAAATACTTGCGGGGGTTTTTCTCGATGTCGCTCACCAGATTCTCTACCCGCAAAACCAGATCCCTTATCTCAATATATAATGAATCATCTTTAACCAGCGCCCCGGCGGAACCCTCGCCCCTTTCCACCCGCGCCAGAATCGAATCGATCCGCCCGGCGGAGGAGTGAAGGTTGTTATACAGCCCCGGATCAGCAATCAGTTTCCCCACGGTGCCCCGGTTGGAATTTATCTGGGTCGTAATCGTGTCCAAATTCCGCGCGACATCTTTAATCGATGAGGTAATCTGTTTCTGGCTTTTTTGCATCTCCTCGATAAGGACCGTCATAGCCGAGACCATTTTGGTCATCTCATGGAACAGCGTATCGTTGGTGAACATCTGCCCGGCGGTTCCCTCACCACGACGCAGTTTGCCGGTAAGATCGGTGAGGTTATCGGACAAATCATGGGCATGTTCCATTGCCTTCTGCCCCTCGGCCAGCATCGCGGCCAGATCGGCGCCTGGAACCGTGGGAATCACACTTCCGGGCTCAAGGCGCGGTTTGGTCAGTGTCCCCGGTACGATCTCGATGTATTTATCGCCCAGAAAACCGATCGTGCCGAGTTTCATGCCGGCATCGGTGGTAATCATATTGGTAATTGATTTTTTTACCCGCAGCCGGATTTCTATCTGCCGCGCCGAATCGAGATTGACAAACTTAATATGGGTAACATTGCCCACCTCGACTCCGGCAATCCAGACCGGCGCCCCGCTGACCAGCCCGTTGACATTGCTGAGGTAGCCCATATAGCCGGTTTTGGTGTCGAAAATCGATGTTCCGCTCCCCGAAAAAGAGGCCCAGAGCATGACTGCTATGGCAACGGTTATCAGAAGGCCGACTCTAAGTTCCCCCCATTTGACTCTTATACTTCGTTTCATTTATATCCTCATCTCAAATAAAATCTATTTTACGGACATTGGCAATCGAATCCCGAAAGGGAGTCAGAAACTCGACCACCCGGGGCTCGGTCGATTCCCGGAGCGTTTTCAAGTCGCCATCAAAAGCAACCTCGCCGTCATCGATAATGATAAATTTGTCGGCCATCTCAAAAGCATCGGCGATCTGATGGGTCACCACAATGGAAGTGACATGCTTGACCTCGGCCAGGCGGTTTATCAGAGCGATGACATTGGTGGTTGCCTGCGGGTCAAGGCCGGTGGTCGGCTCATCATAGAGCATGATTTTGGGGTCGGTGGAGAGAAGCGCCCGGCCGATTGCCACCCGGCGCTGCATGCCGCCCGAAAGCTCATCGGGCAGCCGGTCGATTATCTCCTCGGATAACCCCACAAACCCGAGCATCTCGCGGACTTTGCTTTCAATCTCCGCCATGGTCATTCGGGTATATTCCAGAAGGTAGAAACCGACATTCTCGCCGACGGTCAAAGAGTCAAACAGGGCGCCATCCTGAAACACCATGCCGATACGCTTGCGGATTTCGCGGAGGTCTTTCTCTTTCACGCCGCAGACATTGCAGTTATCGACGACGATTTCACCATTGTCCGGGCGGATAAGGCCGAGGATCAGGCGGAGGATGGTCGATTTCCCGGAGCCGGAATGCCCCATAATCACCCGTGACTCGCCGGTGGGGATTTCGAATGAGACATTCTTGAGAATTGGGCGATCGGCAATGGAATAATTAACTTTCCGGAAAGCAATCATAGATACCCTTTCAGGAAAGAGAAAATCAATTTGGTGATCATGAAATTGCCGATCAGGATGGTGATAGAGGTAATGACCACCGATTCGGTCGTGGCGCGGCCGACCCCTTTGGTGCCGCCCTCGGCGGTGAAACCTTTATAGCAGGCGATAAAACCAATGACAAAGCCATAGATCAGCGGCTTGAACAGGCCCATGAAAATATTGCCGAATATCAGCTTCTCCCTGACTGCGGTCCAATAGGTAATGGAGGTTATATGGGAGATGAAAATGGCAATCAGCCATCCGCCGGTGATAGCGATAACATCGCAGATAATAGTCAGCACCGGCAGCATGACGATGAGCGAAATCAACCTCGGAGCGGCCAGCTTGCGGATCGGGTCGATGCCGAAAGCGGTCAGGGCATCAAGCTGGTTGGAGGATTTCATGGCGCCGATTTCGGCGGTAATTCCGGACGCCACCCGAGCAGCCACCATCAAGCCGGTCAACACCGGCCCCAGTTCCCGGACAATCGCCAGGACCATAATTCGTCCCAGGTAGTTTTTGCTTCCGAAATCAGCCAATTCGTTGGAGAACTGGAGCGCCATCCCCTGCCCGGCCGAAATGCCGGTTAGGATCACCAGAAAGAGCGAACCAACCCCGATAAGATACATTTGCTCCCAGGTCTCGGCCGGATAGATGGGGCGCCCAAAACAGGAGCGAACCATTTTCAACGAAAAGAAAAAGAGCCTCTGGCATTCAAAAGCAAATGATTTCAACCAGTTCAGAAGAGCTCTTATCAGTTTCATACGACTCCAATTTCTAACAAAGGGTTATTGTAGACGGGTTAGGTATAATTGTCAAGGCATCTTTTTCGGTGCATGGATGGCGAAATTCGCCCCGGAATTCAAAGAATCTGCTTAGCCCCGCCGTTATTATGTGTTATAATCAGGATTGAGGTATGATTGATGGATAACAGCAGTTCTAAACGAGGTCATGCGGTTGCCCTCTTTTCGGGGGGGCTCGATTCCTCCCTGGCAATTTTGTTAGTTCTAAGGCAGGACATCGAGGTTACCGCACTGACCTTCCTGACCCATTTCGGTTGTGATATTACCGATAAATCCAGTTGCGGCTCCAATCCCTACCCGATGGCCGAGAAGTTCGGTTTCTCGGTCAAACTGATGCATCTGGGTGAGAAGTTCATCGATATTGTCAAGAAACCCCGGTTTGGCTACGGCAAGAACATGAACCCCTGTATCGACTGTCGGATATTGATGCTCAGAGAGGCCAAGCAGTTTATGGAGATGGTTGGCGCCGATTTCATCATAACCGGCGAGGTACTTGGGCAGAGGCCGAAATCGCAGTTTCGAGGCAGCATGAACCTGGTGGAAAGAGAAAGCGGGCTTGAAGGATATCTGGTGCGCCCCCTTTCAGCCAGGCTCTTCCCGGAGACAATTCCGGAGCAGAAGGGACTTCTTGACCGCAACAAATTAGAGGCCGTTTCCGGGCGCTCACGGCATCGTCAGATGGAACTGGCGGCGGAACTGGGTCTCACCGATTACCCCAATCCTGCGGCCGGGTGTCTGCTGACCGACATTGGATATTCCAAGCGGCTGAGAGACCTTCTTAAGCATACCGAGAAAATCGATTTTGACGATCTCAATTTGCTGCGGGTAGGGCGACATTTCCGTCTTGACGAAGGGACCAAGCTGATTGTCGGGCGGCACGAGAGTGATAACAATAAAATCATGAAATATGCCCGACCGGGTGAGATAATGCTCGAGGCGCTCGACACCGGCTCGCCGATAGCGCTCTTGATCGGTGAAGGCGCGGAATCAAACCTGAATAAGGCCGCCGCGATCACGGCCCGCTATTGCGATTCCAAAGATCAGTCAGCGGTGGAAATCACTTGTATCAATGATGGTGATGGACGCAGGCTGAAGGTGGCTCCGGCGCATCCGGGTGATGCCGAATCATACATAATTTAAATAGAAGAAAGGGCTCCCGGCGTCCAGGATGGGAACCCTTCTCTCTCTCCCTGAGGAGCAACCGATCAGCGTACCGCCAAAGCAGCCGTCGATTATCTTGCATCCGGCAGATTGCGGGACAACCTCACTTTGCCTGTTAGCAAAAATTCCGTTATCCGACAGAGAATAACATAACAATTTTCATGCCGCCTTTTGAGGCGGCCGAACAATCCCTTGTATTACAAGTAATTGTGGTTAAGTCAGCTTTTGCCGGGGGTTGCTTTCGGGGCGTTCGGTCGCATTATCTGCGCCGGTGCCTCTTATAATTGATAAGCCGTGCCTGACTAACCTGCATGGAGTCAAGTCATTGCAGAGGCGCAGAAAATGCCCAAAAAAAGAGCCCGCCATGCGGCGGGCTCTCCTCACTTGCTGTTGGCTATGTAATGTCTTCTTTCCTACTTCAGCATCATCATTTTCATGGTGGCACTATTCTCACCGGCCTGAATGCGGTAGAAATAAATACCGCTTGCTACAGACGAGCCGCTGCGATCCGTGCCATCCCACATCACCGACTGAGAACCGGCCTCCTGGTAACCATCAACCAGAGTTTTCACTCTCTGCCCGAGGACGTTGAAGATCTCCAGCCGCACATTAGTGGGCTTAGGCAGATCATAAGAGACCATGGTCGTCGGGTTAAAAGGATTGGGCGCATTCTGCTTCAGGGCAAATTTCGTCGGCAGAGCGTTTTCGGGCGTGGAAGCGCCATTGAGAGCCACAACCAAACCGGATAATTCCGGCTCCATCGACTTCAATTCGGTGCCCTCAGTGTAAACATACATCAACGAATGGTCGGGATTTCTGGTAACAATCGGCGTTAATTCAACCGATTCCAGCGACGGATTGTCGATGCGGAAAACAAGGTTGGCGACGACGCCGCTCCCCGGTTCCAGATCGGTCTTGTTGCCGTAAACCATCGGGATCATTCCAATGATCACCTGGTTATTGGCATTGTCGATGTTTGCAAACTTGAAGTCAAAGTTCTCGGAACGAGTTCCGTCAAAAGTGACTTCCTCCAGAGTAACGCCCTTCGAATACTTCAAAGGCAAATCCAGAGCCGCCATCGGCTGAACATTTTTCAGTTCAATCGGAACGATTAACTTATCATTCTCGACCCGCACTTTGGCAGCCGCAAGAGTATTTACCTCAGCAGCCATGATCGAAGAGAACATGAAGATCACCAAGATGACAGTAATGATGCTAAAATGCTTCATCAATGCTCACCCCCCGTATAGGGTTAAAGGTTTAAGTTGAGTCGCCGGCCGAATCAAAGCAAACAGTCCATGTTCGCCGGGCAACCGTTTACAAATCCGCAATACAAATCGCTTCATTTCCGTCCTAGTATTTCTGTGAGGGCAGGGCGAGGGTTTCCTAATTCTATAATAAGTTCTTAAAGGCCGGATGTCAAGAGATATTTCTCCGCCAATTGTAATTTTATTTCAAAATCTCATCGATTTTTTGGCCTCATCCGACATCCGATCCGGGGTCCACCGCGGCTCCCAGACGATGTGAATAGTGGCCTGTTCGACTCCATCTATCGCCTGAATCTTGTTCCTGGCATCAGTAGAAATGGGGACATGCATGGGACAGCCCGGCGCGGTAAGAGTCATATCAACATCAACCTTACCGCCGTCAACGCGGATATCATAAACGAGGCCGAGGTCAACGATGTTGATTGGAATTTCCGGGTCATAACAGTTCTTTAATGCTGCCAAGACTATTTCCTTAGTTACCAAGTCATCCTCCATCTTATTATATTAGTTTTCGCAGCAATGGTTCCCTTGCACAATTTGTTTTTATTTATATACGACACGGAAATTATTTCCCGTAAGTATATAATTTGAGCCTCGGCCAATAAACCACGGCGAGGTTAAACCTCCCGACCGACACTCTCTATTCTCCCTCAATGAGATAACCATATGAAGGCTATTAAGGAAAAGGCCCGGCTCTATTTTCCACCAGTTTGCTCATTGCCTTTGCCGTCAGGAATACTATATTCCCCTATTGGATTTAAGTATGACAGGTAAAAGGAACTCGACAAATTCTCCGGCCCGGCGGCCGGAAGGCGTCAAATGGCCGATGATTATCTTTGCGGCAGCTTTCCTGATCCGATTGATTTATCTCCTTCAATACCGTTCCAATCCATCTTTTAATTTTCCAATGGTTGATGAACTGTGGCATTTCAACTGGGCCAGCGAGATAATCGGCGGTAAATTCTGGGGGAGCGAAGCTTATTTCCGCGGGCCATTATATCCCTATTTTCTGGCCGTGCTTCTGAAAATTACGGGGAGTTCCATTTTCTGGTCCAGGCTGCTCCAATGCCTGCTCCCATCATTTTCGGCCGTCCTCATTTATCTGTTGGGGAAAAGGGCTTTTTCGAAAAAAGCAGGTATTATCGCCGGACTGGCTTTTGCCGCTTATGGCACAATGATTTTCTATGATACCATGTTCATGCTGGAGGCTCTTTTTATTACGCTGGCTTTGCTGTCAGTTTATCTCATGCTTCTATACAAGGGGGAACGTAAGCCGCGCCAATGGCTGGGAACGGGGATCATTTTCGGCCTGGCGGCCATTACCCGGCCGAATATTCTGCTGCTGGCGCCTCTGTTTCTGATTTGGATTTATCTCGGATTTGCAAGTATCAGGGATTTCAAAAAGAGACTCCTCATCCCCTTCATCTATCTGGCGGGGTTGTTAATTCCCGTCTTAAGCGTAACCCTGCGGAATTATCTGGTCACCGGGGAGGCAATACTGGTCTCTTCGCAGGGAGGCGTTAATTTCTATCTCGGTAACAACCGCGATGCCGAGGGGCTGACCATGCTTATGCCGGAGGTAAAACTGGATGAATCTCTCCCCTGGAATCAGTTTACCGCCGCTACCCGCCGGGCAGCCGAAAAAGAAACCGGTAAGAAACTCACTGCCGGCGAAGAATCATCTTTCTGGACCGATAAAGCTCTGAAATTCATCGGGAGCAATCCGGGCCGGTTTCTTGCCCTGACTTTCAGGAAAATAATCTATTTTCTAGTGGGGTTCGAAAATTCGGATAACGGCGACATCTATTTCAGCCGCAATTACTCCTCGCTTTTTTCACTTCTCCTCTGGAAGAAGCTGATTTATTTCCCCTTCGGCCTTCTTTTGCCCCTGGCCGTCGCAGGTCTTGCGGCCTCCTGGAAAAGACGCCGGGAATTGTCTCTTTTTTATTTATTCATTATTGGGTATTTGCCCACGGTGATTCTTTTCCTTGTAACCGCGCGCCACCGGCTGCCGGTCATTCCGTTCCTGCTGCTCTTCGCGGCGGCCGGCACCCTGGAAATTTATGGCGACATCAAAGAGAAAGACTGGAGTCGTGTTCGGATATATGGTGCGATTTTCCTCATTCTCCTTATTTTCTCCAACCGCACCTATTTTGATATCGGTTTTGAGAATAAGGCGCAGATTCATTTCAATCTTGGACTGACTTACGAACGTCAGGGGAATCTGATGATGGCCGAGAAGGAATATCGGGCCGCGCTGGAAAGCGATCCTTATTCGCCGACCATGCTCAACAATCTTGGTTTTGTGCAATATCGGCTGGGACAGTACAATGCCGCGCTGGCTACCTTTAATAAGGCGATCCAGTATGATCCAAATTTCGCCCAGGCCTATAATAATATCGGCCTGATTTATGAGAGTCAGAATGACCCCGCGCAGGCCGAAAACCACTATAAGAAGGCCATCAATCTGAATCCCGAACTCGTTCAGGGTTATATCAATCTGGGCGATCTCTATCTGGCCGGCAATGATCTTGTGAAGTCGGAATTATACTACCTTCAGGCGAAACAGGTGGCCCCATCGCGCAAGGAGCCGTTGTTCAAACTGGGCGCATTGTACGGTCGCATGAAGGATTTTTCGAGGGCACAGGAGATGTTTCAGAGCGGCGGCAAATTGGGCGAACCGGGCGCTATCGATTGTATCAACTGTGGGAATATCTATTATGCCACCCGGCAGCCGGCCAAAGCGATCGAATTATATCGCCGGGGGATTGCGATGGACAGCAGCTCCGCCCAGGCCTATTTCAATCTGGCGGCCACCTTTCAGAGTTTCGGCTACCCGCCCGATTCGGCCAAATATTATCTTCGCAAGCTGCTCTTAATCAACCCCCAATTTGAACCGGCTCGGGATCTCCTCAAAAGAATTGAAAACCAATAGCCCCTAATATTTTTTGCGCCGCTCAAAGACATAATTCGAGCCTTTGAGCGATTTGGAATATTTCTTGAGATCGGCCAGCATGTGCGACATCTCTCCGACATGCTTGAAAACCCCCTGCTGATTGATCAGCACCGCGATAGAAATGGTCAGGAAAGTGAAAGACTCCATTACCCCTTTCCGATTCTGAGTATGGATGATGCCGCGAAGTCGATCCTCCTCGGCATACCGATAGGGAATCAGAGTATCGAAAGTCCTGATGATATTCTGGCAGGCCGATTCGACCAGGCTGGGGGGCAAAATAAAAATGAAATCATCACCGCCGATATGTCCGACAAAACCCTCGCGGCAGAGGTCGAAAACGACATCGCGGATGATGCGGGCGGTCAGGCGAATGACACGATCGCCGTAATAATAGCCGTAATAATCGTTATACGCTTTGAAATCATCAATATCGGCATAACAGACTCCGAATTCGGTCCCCAGTTTCATCAGACGATCGATTTCTCTTTCAATCAGTCCCGGCCCCGGCAGCCAGGTGGAGGGATTGACCGAAATGTCGCGGCGACTCCGGGCGGCTATCATACGCAACTGGGCCTCAAACAATTTCTCATTCCACCGGCCGTGCAGGAAACTGTCGGCGCCGTTTTCGAAACCGGTTATCAGAAGCGATTCGGTGGGGTCGGGATGGTACAGCACGGTCGGAATAATGGCCAGAAAGATATGATCTTTCATCAGATGGACCATCTCAACTTCTTTCAAGAAATCACCCTTACCGGCAATAATCACCAAATCGAGCTGGTATCGCTGGGAGAGTATCAGGAGTTCATCGAGGGTCCGAAAATAATGAAAGGATATCTTCTCTCGGGCAAAAGAGCGGGAAAGATTATAGACGACATCGATACCCTCCTGGCGGCAGGCGCAGTGGAACATAATTACCCCTCCCGCTTTCGCGAGGACCGTTCGCGCGGATGATATTCGCGATGCACCGAAAGCAGGTATTCCTTGTCGACCTGGGTGTAAATCTGGGTGGTCGTGATGCTGGCGTGCCCCAGAAGTTCCTGCACGGTGCGAAGGTCGGCCCCCCCCTCGATCATGTGGGTGGCAAAACTGTGGCGAAAAGTATGGGGGGTGACGGTTTTGGCAATACCGGATCGGGCTGCATATTTCTTGATAATTTTCCAGACCCCTACCCGGGACAGCTTCTGATTGCGATTGGAAAGAAAAAGAATATCGCTCTGCGTCGTGCTACGAACCTTTTCTCTTATTTCGGTCAGGTACTTTTCCACCGCCTCACGTGCATACCGGCCGTAAGGCACCAACCTTTCCTTGTTTCCCTTGCCGACAACTTTGATAAAACCGATTTCGTCGTAGACGGCCGAGAGACGCAGGTTTATGAGTTCCGATATTCTCATGCCGGTTCCATAGAGCATTTCCAGCATGGCGCGATCGCGGAGGCCGTTTCTGCCGCTCGGATCCGGCTGACTCAAAATTCTGGTGACCTGATCAACGGTAAGATAATCCGGATGATACCGCGAAATCTTGGGCACGCGGGCAAATTCAAACGGATTCTGCCTGACCAGCTCCCGATCACGCAAATATTTGTAGAAATTCCTGAGGGCGGAGATTTTTCGGGCAATCGATGAAGGGCGACGATTGAGATTGTTCAGCCGGACGATATAGTCATTGACGGCGCGGTGGGGGATTTCATAATCAGTTGATATTTTGAACAATCTCGCAAATTCCACAATATCGCACCTGTAGGAGGCAAGACTGTTGGGTGAAAGCCCGCGCTCCAGTTCCTGAAACTGCAGATAGTCGTTAATCGCTTGATTGCTTTCGGTCAGAACAGCCATATCATTTATCATACCCGGCGGCCGCGACGGTCAGAGCCAAAATGGCATCTGCGCCTGCCTCATTCAGGGCACGGCGGGCCTCGCGCAAAGTCGTCCCGGTGGTGACGACATCATCAACCAGAAGAATCCTCTTCCCCTTCAGCATGTTGCTGTCGGCCCGGAACGCACCGCGCATATTTTCCTCTCGTTCTACAGGATCCAGCTTTGTCTGGTCTTTGGTTCGGCGGATTTTCCTCAGAAGTTGCCCGGCCACGGGCAAATTCAACCTTTCTCCTATTATATCGGAAAGAAGGGCCGCTTGATTAAAACCTCTTTTCCACTCCCGAAAATAATCAAGCGGAATGGGAATGATCAAATCGACGGAAAAAGATTCCAGAACCGCCCGATATTGGCCGACCAGCCTCTCCCCCAGTTCCCCGCTCAGCTTCCGATAGCCGTGGTATTTCATCTGATGAATTATATTTTTGAGGGGATCAAGATAATGGCCAAGAGTGAGAGCGGGAAGCGGTTTCTGCGGGGAACGGCAGTTGAGGCAGCCGGTGCCGTCGGGTATCAACTGGCCGCAGCCGGCGCAAATCACAAGGGGCATGACAGTCGCTTTATGCCAGCATACCTCACAAATCAACTCGCCCGGATGATCGATATTTCTGTTGCAGTTGAGGCAGGAGGAAGGGTAAATAAATTCAAGGAGATTCTCCAGCCCCAACCTGCCGGCCAAATTTCCTAACCTGGACACAATCCTAATTTAACGATTTTATATCAATCTACAAATATCGGGCCGCCAAATGCCCATCCGGCGGCTCCAAACCACCGCGAAGAGTCCCTGTTAAACCTCGAGTGCTTTCAGATAGGCTCGAACGCTGTCAACCAGAGGAGAGTTAGGATTAAGCTCGAGGAATTTGTTCCAATAGAAACGGGCTTTTTCATTGTCATTCATCCCCCGATAGACAATCCCCAGGTTGAAATGGGCGATGGCATGTTTCGGGTCAAGACTTATCGCCTTCTCAAAGGAATCAATCGCCTCCTGGTTTTTGCCGGTAGAATGGTAGCAGGCGCCGAGGTCGGTATGAATATTGGCGTCGGTGCCGTTCAGATTGATGGCTCTGGTGTAGCACTCTATGGCCAGTGGAAAAACCTGATTATCCATAAAATGGTTCCCCAGCTCAACCAGACTGTCATATGTCTTGGGAAGATTGGCCACAATTTTGTCAAACTCGGCCTGGGTTCCGGCCGGCATACCGGGGATTTGCGGGTGCTGGAAATTCTCGTCGGCCGCTTTTTGGGGTTGAGATTGGCGCTGAGGCACGAAAATCAGATAAGCCGCAGCCGCAACGACAATGAAGCCAATCAGAATCAGGAGTTGGGTTGAGAAGGTGCTTTTCCTGGAATTGTCGCTCTTCTTTGAGCCAGAAAGTGCGGCGCCGCACGCCGGGCAGAAATTGCTTTCGGGCTTGACCGGCCCGCCGCAGGAGGGGCAAAAATTATTACTCATTTACTATTCCCAATAAGGTTAATGTAAATCCATTTTGTCACCAATTATACGCAATTGGAACGGACAGTCCAAGATTTATTTATGGTCGATTGGAAGGAAGTGAAAATGAAGAAAAAACACGGTTTGCGGTAGAAATAAGCTACAGTTGAATGCAGCTTATAGGGGAGGACGGATTGATGCCGCCCTCCTTAAAATTTGGTTGGCTGGATTCTAATATTTAAAGCAAATTATTGGTGCCGGGCCGCCCTTGTAGAGGTAGTTTATGAGGTATTGGATATCATGAATATTGAGTATGCCGTCGCAGAAGACGTCCCCCATGAGCCGGTCAGGCACGGGGGCCGGGCCGCCTTTGTAGAGGAAATTGATAAGATAAGTTATGTCGGACATGTTTATAGTATGGTCATTATTGGGGTCGCCGCGTGAGACCGCCAACAGCGCCCGGAAAGCGCTGGCCAGACCGTAGCCGTATGCCGGATCCCAACCAACACTGTCATAAGAGTCGCCAATCCCATCAACAGCCGAACTATTTATAATCATTTTCAGGGTATTGAAGGATTTAATATCCGGGCGTCTGCTGCGCACCAGCGCCAGAGTGGCGGCCACTTGTGGCGCTGCGCCGGATGTACCCCCGAATGTGCAGAGATAGTCTTCATTGGTAAGCGCACAAGAAACAAAGGCAGGGTTATATCCATCTTCACCCGGCTGGTCGAGAGTATAAAGGTCACCGGCATCAATCCAAGCAAATCCTGATGGGGCAACTACGTCCAACCCTTCGCCGCTACCACTGTACGACCATCTTTCACCTGTCTTTCTAACCGCCCCAACGGCGATCGCGTTTTCCAAGTATGCCGGGAAGCTCACGGACTCATATAAGTAACCTATCGAACCCTGGTTACCGCTGGCGAAAACAATCGGTATTCCATACATGGCTGCGGTATCTATTATCTTGGCGATATTATCGACATAAAAATATGGGGGATACCCCCAGGAACAGCTGATAACCATTGGCGGGAATTTCCACGCCTTAGCAATATTTATGGCATGCCTGATGGCCCCTTCGTATACAGTTGGATTATCACTGCCATATTCGTCGTCGTCAAATGCCTTTATCGGTATAATACTACATCCCGGGGCGATGCCCGAAATGCCAAGGGTGTTATTCATCTGCGCGCTGATAATCCCCTGGCAGGCCACGCCATGGGCTGATAATGTGCCGGGGCTGGGATCAGTGTCCGGTACTATCGAGTCGGCAGTAGAACCAACGAAATCATAACCACTATTCCATAGAATTCGACTGCTGTTCAAATCCTCGTGAATCCTGATAAAGCCGCAATCAATAATGGCGATCAATACATTCTGGTCTCCTTGCGTTATCTCCCAGGCCTTTCTTACGCCGATATCAATACCCGGTTTGCCGCCGGTCTGGCCATGATTATAAAGATTATATTGATACTGGAAAAAGGGGTCGTTGGGATCAATGCTCGATGGTTTCGGTACGAACATCGCCGGCTGGGAATATTCGACCAGGCCCGACTCATAGAAGCGATTGGCAATTTCCAACGTATTCAAGCCTTCAAAACTGCTTGCAATCATCGCCCTGCTGCCGGTATATTCCATTGGACCAGAGATTTGTTCTACATGATAGAAGTTCGCCATACTGTCCATCATCTGCTGCGTGACATCCGTTTTATAGCATATAATGAAAAGGTCGTTGAGTATGCAGACGGAGCCACAAGAGTCACGATAGGCAGGGAACGCGAATTGCACGGCAGGTATCACATTCAGATACCCCAGCAAGGAGTCAATATTGTATCCTTCGTCAACATGATAAACGTAAAAGCCACGACTCACCCTTTCGGGCGCATAGCGTTCATCAAGGCCGGGAACAGTCTGGGCGAATGTTTCCGCATTTGGTTGCGGGACAAGAGGACTGAATTTAACGGTTACGATGGAGTCGCAGACAGCCAAAGGCTTCTCCCCGATTCTGCAATAATAATGCTCGGCATGCGCAGGAATGCACATACCGGTCAGTAAAGTCACAATGACCATTGTGCATAACGAGTTTCTTTTAGATCGCATTTTAGCCTCCTTCATTTTTTCGGAACAGGCCCTATCGCCACAGTCATCGCCCCGATGTTTCCATTTAGGGTGTCCGAAAAAACGGTTTTTATGATTTGATTCGTGTTTAGATCAATGACCGGCATCGGTATCGGTCCACCCGAACTCCGCGCTGCGCCCAGATAGGCTCTATTATTGTCCGGGGTGATAACCACCTGCCCGAACAGGGGCACCAGCCGCCTCCCCGTCGCAATATTATAGTTGGGTATCCACGTCAATACCCGGTTAGTCAGAGCATCAAAAACCCATATCTGCCCCTGAGGTATTGTTCCCAGCATGCCATTACCGCCGTCGGTCATATAGACCCGCCTGCAATCAGGTGTGATAGAAATGCCGCCGGTCGTCTGGGTGACAACAGTCTTGTCGATAACAGAATCCCCATCACAATCATACTGGACGAAATAGGAGTAATATGAGCCTATGAATGTGAAGTAATAAATGTCATTTGTCAGTCGGTTATAAGCCAGGTTCGTCACATTACCCCCGAACATATTGGTGAACGAGTCCACCAGAGTCCGGGTAATGCAATCAATCTTGTAAATGGTCGCACTGGAAGCCGCTGCAGCAAGAAAGAGATTTGATACGGTATCCAAATAACCCGATCGAACGCTTCGATTGATAGTGTCAATAGGTAAGAGGGATATTGGATCAATAAAGCGAATACTGCCCAATGCACATATTCCATAATTATCGCTTCCATCAAAATAGTAGAAACCATATTGATTAAGTGTGCCAACATGCGCAAGATCAGACGTATTATAGATTTCCAATTTGTTGCCGCTGTCGCCCACGTTCATTACAAGCAGTCTCTGGCCGTCCGGCGTGACATAAATGAATGAGCCGTAATAATCCACCCGCACCGAATCCACGACCGTATCGGCCGGGGTATCGATTGACATCAAAAGCCCCTGTAGCCCGTCGAAAGCATAAATTCGATAATGACCCAATACCGGTGCCTGTGGCTTTGGGCAGGTCGGGCAGTCATCACAGCAGCAGAGGAAAAGCCCCAAACCGGCCATAAGCGCCATCACCGTCAATAAATGGTTCTTCTTTCTCATTATCTCACCTCCTTTCTAAATTTAACTTTATAAACCCTATATCCATTATCAAAGACGAGCCTTTGCCCGCTTTGTTTATCTGCAAATCCACAGGTCGCAACAACGTTATGAAAGAATAGCCTGTCGTAAGTATATTCTTGAGAAATAGAATGTCAAGGGAAAATATTGAATGGTCGATTGGATTCAAAGCTCGAATGAGCGGAATCTCATTCGGCCAAATGGTCGCCGCCCAACGCCCTTTTTACCGAGATAACCCCCTTGACTTTCCTTATCCTTTCAAGCACCCGCTCCAACTGACTCAGGTTATTGACTTCGACCACAATATATCCGGTGGAATTGGTGTCGGAGATATTTATATCGGCGCCACGCACATTGGTATTGGCATCGGCGATCGACTCGGTGATTTCGGCCAGGATATTCCGCCGGGGCGTGACATTGACCTCCAGACGAACCACGAAAGTCTGGTCTTTGGAGACATCCCAGGTAACCGGGACAGTTCTTTCGGGTTGTTTGATCAGTTCCTGAGCGGCGGGGCAGTCGATGCGATGAATGGTAACGCCCCGGCCGCGGGTGATATACCCGATCACCTCTTCGCCCGGGATTGGCTGGCAGCAGCCCGCAAAACGGAACATCATGTTTCCCATTCCTTCGATCTTGATCCCGCGCTCCGAACGGAACCGATCCAAGACTTTTTCCACGACCGAGGGTTTTGCCGGTTCCACCTCTTCAGGCACGAGTTTGAGCACTACCTGACCGGCGGATATGTTGCCGCTGCCAATGGCATAATAAAGATTCTCGACGGACATCTGCGATAATCCCTGCGCCACCGCCAGCAGTTCCTCATCAGGCGGGATTTTGAGGCGTTTCTTTTTCAGTTCCCGCTCCAGAAGTTCCTTACCGAGGACGAGCGCCTGGTCATGACCGGCCTGTTTGAGCCAGCGCCTGATTTTTGTCTTGGTGGCCGAGGTAGTGGCAATATTGAGCCAGTCGTGGGTGGGGTGGCGGAGTGGACTGGTCATGATTTCAACCTTGTCGCCCGACTGAAGCTTTGTTGAAAGAGGCGAAATCCGCCCGTTTATTTTCGCGCCATTGCAGCGGATACCGACTTCGGTATGAACGGCAAAGGCAAAATCGAGCGGGGTGGCTCCGGCCGGGAGATGTTTTATCTCTCCGTCGGGGGTATATACATAAATATCCTCGGGAAACAGGTCGATTTTCAGGTATTCCAGAAACTCCGAGGGGTTGGTCATATCTTTCTGCCAGTCGAGAACATCGCGCAGCCAGAGCATTTGCTGATCGGTCTTATCGAGCTGCTGGCGCCCCTCTTTATACAGCCAGTGGGCCGCAATACCGTTTTCGGCGACATGGTGCATCTCGTAAGTACGAATCTGAACTTCTACGATCTTGCCTTCGGGACCGAAAATGGCCGTATGCAGCGATTGATAATTATTCGGTTTGGGATTGGCGATATAATCGCCGAACTTGTGCAGCACCGGTTTCCACAGCTCGTGAACTATCCCCAGGGCGTGGTAGCATTCGGATTTGGTGCGGACAATTATCCGGATTGCCAGAAGGTCGGCGATCTGCTCAAAAGCAACTTTCCGGTCTCTTATTTTTCGATAAATGGAATCGATGTGCTTAGCGCGGCCGGTAACCTCCGCCTTGATGCCTCTTTCACCCAGAACCTTCCGGATCGGTATGACAATCTGCTGGACATAAGCCTCGCGCTCCTCTTTTTTCAACTCGATCTTGTTGGCCAGATCGGCATAAATTTCCGGCTCCAGAAATTTCAGCGAGAGGTCCTCCAGTTCCGTTTTGACCTTGGAAATACCGAATCGGTGCGCCAGCGGGGAGTAGACCTCGCGGGTTTCGGTGGCGATCCGCTTTCTCTTTTCGGGAGAAAGATGCTCGAGAGTTCGCATGTTGTGAAGGCGGTCGGCCAGCTTGATCAAGATCACCCGGATATCCTTGGCCATGGAGAGAAGCATCTTACGGAAATACTCCACCTGCTGCTCCTGCTCGGACTTGAACTGCACTGCGCCCAACTTGGTGACGGCATCAACCAGGGCAGTGATCTCCTCGCCGAATTCCTGCTTGATACGGTCAATCTTGATGCCGGTATCCTCCACGACGTCATGTATGAGGCCGGCGGCAATGGTAGTGGAATCCAGATGCAACTCCGCCAGAATCAGGGCGACATGGAGACAATGCTCCACATACGCTTCCCCCGATTCGCGCAACTGCCCCGCATGAGCGTCATCGGAAAACTCGTAAGCCTTGCGAATCATGGGAATATTGATATTGGAATTCCAGGCTTCGGTCTGTATGATAAATTCGGCCAAGTTCATTTCAGGATACTTCCATCCTTTATAGGGCCTCTCGCGAGGATTCGCATACTTTCGGCGACCTGCTCCACCGTGATTGAATCCATCTTCTGCCCCTTTTCCGGCGGCTGCAAGACCAGATGCCCCTTGCCCAAAGGTCCCCAGCGAACAGGCGACATGATTTTATTCCGGGGGTACAGCCCGACAACTCTCGTCCCAACCGCCGCTGCCAGGTGGAGCGGGCCGGTGGAATTGGCCACCGTGGCCCTGGCCCGCGCCAGCACCGCGGCCAGCATTCTCAAATCGGTCTTGCCGGTGATTTCCTTAATGGTGATATTCATCCTCCGGGCCAGAGCTATAATTTCCGCACCTTCTTCCTTTGAGCCGGTGATGACGGCCTCTATCCCCGACTTGACCATATAATCATATAACCGGAGAAAATTATCAAGCGGCCATTTATGTGCGGAACCGCCGGAGCCGGGGTGGATTACGACAAAATCCGTTCCAATCCCCTTGCTCTGAAGAAACTGCGTCGAGCGGGATTTTTCTTCCCCGGCGATATGAATCTCCGGTATCGGCGACGATTCCCCATCTTCAAAAAACTTGAGGAAATCGAGGTTATATTCCGATTCATGCCTGGTGCTTGGATTCCGGCGATGAAAGAGGCGACGGTTGAAATATATGGAATGAAATCTGCCGGCCGTGCCGATGCGAATCGGAATACCCGCCCGCCAGAAAATACGACAGATATTCTTTTCCGGGTATAAAACAGCCACGGCTTTGTATCCGGCGGAAGCCAGCGCTCGGGTCAATTCCGCACGATATTCCCGGTCGGAGGCCAATAAGGCATGATTAATCGTCATGACTCCATCGACCGCAGGATGATGTTTCAGAATCGGGGCCGCATAATCCGAGGTCAGTACCTCGACCCGGGCGGACGGATAACGGGCTTTGAGCGTCTGCACCAGAGGCAGAGCCAGTATCAAGTCGCCCAGACGGTCGGTCCGGCTGATTAGAAGCTTGTCACCGGGGGCAATTTGTATTCTTCGAACCAACGGTCCCTACCTCTCTTGATTCTTCCGTTTCATATCTTTCAACTTGGCGTACTTAACGAAAACAGCGGCACACGATAAAACAGAGATGACAAACCCTTCCCACCCATCTCTGAAACCCTGTCTGGCAATATAGTGTTTGAAAAAGGCCGCCGGCGGTTTGACTAACAGTGCGAACCAACCTCCCTTTTTTCCCGACCGATATGCCTCCTCGGCACCCAATGTAGTATAGCGATTGAATTTTCTGAGATAATGCTCCAACGTGGGGTAGCTGTAATGCCTGATTTCATTCCTGAGATAACCGGCCGGGCCGTCAAAGATCACCTTTTCATGCACGGTGGCCTCATTGAAATTCGCCCGCGATCTTAGAAATAGCCGCATCACCCGGTCGGGGTACCAGCCGCAGTGCGAAATCCATCGCCCCAGAAACATTGTTCGGCGCGGCATATAATAAGCCGGCAATGTGGCACCGTCGCGAATTATTGCTTGAATTTCCTCTATCACCCCCGGGGTCATTTCCTCGTCGGCATCGAGCGAGAGTATCCACTCCCCCTCCGCCTTTGAGACCCCATATCTCTTGGCCTCCCCGAATCCTTTCCACTCAATTTCGTACACTCTGGCGCCGGCCTTCAGCGCAATTTCCCTGGTGCGATCGGTCGAGCCGCTATCAATCACAATGATTTCGTCAACCCATTTTATGGAATCGAGGCAGCGTCCAAGATTATCCTCTTCATTCATGGCAATTATTACCGCGGAGATTTTCCTCATCCCTTCCCTCCTAAAATGCGTCCTACCTCTTCCAGAACTTTTTCCGGGGAAATTCTATCTATGGAATTGTTATCGGGCGCCACCAGCAGACCATTCGGCTGCGCCAGAGGGACCCAGCGGCGGTAATTGTCATGGAATGGTAAATAAAGTCCCACCACCGGCACTCTGAAAGAACGGGCGATATGGATAAGAGAAGTATCAGGTGAAATAAGTAGCTTCATTTGTGCGATAAATGCGGAAACTTCAAGAAGAGAGAGTCTTTCAGGCAGTACAGAAACCCCGGACAGGCTTTGCTGAAGTCTGCGCGCCGCCTCATAATCCTCCGGAGTTGAAAAAATAACCACCCGATAATGAGGAAATTGTTTCTGAAGTTCACCTATAAAAGAGAAATAATTCTCCATAGACCACCGGCGATTCATATTTCCCGCCGAGATATTCACGCCGACCGGGATGTCGCCGTTTCTCAGACCAAGTCCCGACACAAATTGCCGGGCCGCCTCCCGCTGCGGTTCGGAGACATCCGGAGGGGCAAAATAATCATCGGGAGAGGCCGACAACCCAAGAAGGCCGAGAACCTGCATAGTGCTTTCAACCATATGGCGATCGGTGAAAATGTCGAAATTCCTGTCATAGTATCGGGCGAGATTTTTCTTCCCCACCGCGACTTTCAGCGCACTTCTCTTTGATAGATATATGACCGATACTGCGGCTGTCACCGAATCGGATCCGACCAGATCGATAATCAAGTCATAATCATTCCGGCGGATCCGGCGCGCGGTCATAATATCCGACCAGAATGATTTCTCATAAACATAGATTTGATTGAAGCGGCGGTCATTCTCTACCAGTTTGAGCGAAATCGGTGAGACAATGGCGTCAATCATCATTCCGGGCGAGGCTTTTTTGAGCATCGCCACCAGCGGCAGGGAGATAAACATATCGCCGATTTTCTCCGGACGGTAGATAAGAATCCGCCTGATCGCGCGGATATCGATTTTCCCCGGTTCCACCACTCCACGGCCGAAGAATAGCCTGACTGCCCAGAGGGCAAAGCGTTTGAATATCTGTTCGGCAATTTTCATATCAGAATCTAAATCTGACCGGTTTTACGACAACGGTACCGCCTCCGGGTGGGTCTGCTTCAGTTCGGTTATCACCAGGTCAAATTCCCGCAGCACCTGCTCCGGCTCGATATCATGCAAATGGTCGATATTTCCGGCTATTACCGCTCCGTATTTCCGACGGTACGGCCGCCAAAAATGGAAATTCCTCATATGCCCGGAATAAAGCCCCACCAGAGGAATTTTCATCAGTCCCGCGATATGCACCAGTGAAGTATCGGGACTGATAAACGCAGTGACCCGGCCCAGAACGGCGACCGCATCAAGAAGCGAAAGATTTTCCGGCACCAGACACGCAGCCGCTTTGACCGAGCCGAGCAGACTGATCCCCCTTTCGCGCTCATCCATGGTGCAGAAAATGAGAAACTTGAATGCTCGGTATTTCCCGGCGATGCCATTTATAATGGCGGCGTATTTCTCCAGGGGAAGCGTGCGAGTAAAGCTCCCGGCGGAAATATTCACCCCCACCCAGAAAGAATTTTCGGAGGGGAGGGCGCGGAAAAATGCCTCGGCCTTTTTGATCGATTCCGGCGGAATAAAAATCGGCAAAAAGGGATCTACTCCGGCCGGATCGATACCGAAGACATTGAGAATCAGAAGTCCGTTGTCGATATTATGATCTTCGCCATCCGGCTGATATAACTCGCAATAATCATAGAAGCGGTGGAATTTCAGCTTGCGGGAGGCGGCCTTGATAGAATTCCGGCCGATAATTTTTGTCAAAAGCAGGCCGGTGATAGAATCATGGCAGATAGGGTCATAAACTATATCGAATTTTTCTCGGCGTAAGCGGGCAATGACACCGAGATCGAACAGAAAATTCTTAGTATAGAGGGCGATAGCATCAACCTGCGGGTCGCTTTCAATAATTTCCTTGTTTCTGGGTGAAGCCATCACGACAATTTTGATATGGGGAAATCTCTGCTTGAGAGCGTGAATCGCCGGGACGGTGGCAATCATATCGCCCAACTTGTCGGGGCGAAGGATGAGAATCGACTTCACTTTATCAGGAGAAATCGGCCAGAGGGAACGGTCGCCGTTCTTTAAAATCAGGCGGAGAAACAGAAAGAGAATTCTCTTGAAAAGATGCTCTGTTTTTTTGACCACAACCGGCGGCATGGAAACCCTCTAATTTGTTTTGGCCGGAATTTCGGCCTTGACGCCGTTTTCTTCGGTATCGTTCCTGAATTGCATCAGATACAATTTATGGTACAATCCACCCAGGTCCAGCAACTCCTGATGCCGTCCCGATTCGATTATCCGCCCCTTTTCGATTACCAGTATTCGGTGGGCGGTGATAATAGTGGAAAGACGATGCGCTATGACCAGCGTGGTGCGGTCTTTCATCAGGTTGTTGATTGCTTCCTGCACCTGAATTTCCGATTCGGTATCGAGAGCCGAGGTGGCCTCATCGAAAATCAAAATTGGCGGGTTTTTCAGAAGGGCGCGGGCGATGGCTATCCGCTGTCGCTGCCCACCGGAAAGCATTACGCCGCGGTTGCCGACCGGCGTATCATACTTTTTCTCGAAACCCTGGATAAATCCATCGGCATTGGCCGCGAGAGCCGCTTCGATGACTTTGTCAAGCGAGACTCCCTCGAGCCCATACGCGATATTGCGCAGAATGGTGTCATTGAAAAGGAATGTCTCCTGGGTGACAATGCCGAACAGGCGCCGCAGCGATTCCAGCCTGACATCGCGGATATCGACACCATCAATGGAAATTTGCCCTTTTTGCGGGTCATAGAAACGGGGCAGGAGATCAAAGAGGGTCGATTTGCCCGCTCCCGAGGGACCAACCAGCGCCACCACCTCGCCTTTCTTCACTTCAAAAGAGACATCCTCGATAACCGGCTCACCGCTGTTGTACGAAAAGGAGACATGATCATACTTGATAATGGAATCGAAGTTGTCCTTGGAAATCGCTTTCGGAGACTCCTGCACCTGAACGGGGGTGTCGATAATGCCGAAAATTCTTTCCGCCGCCGCCATCCCCTCCTGCACCTTGATATGAATCGTGAGAAGTGTCTTAATCGGTTTGATGAGGGAAAACATGGCGATAATGAAAGTCATGAAATCGCCGGCATCCATCTCTCCTTTCCCCTCAATTATCCGGGTTCCGGCAAAAAGGAGAATGCAGATTCCCGCCACCACTATCATTACCTCGCTTATCGGGCTGGCCAGGTGACGAATGCGGGTCATTCTTACCAGGGAACGGAAATAATCACCGGTCGCTCTTATGAATTTCCGGATTTCGAATTTCTCCATGGCATAGGCTTTGACAATCCGGATATTGGATACCGTCTCCTCCAACACCGAGTTGACATCAGCCATCTTCTCCTGCGACCTTTCGGAGTACTTGCGCAGTTTTTTCCCCATCCAGTAGATAAACCCGAACACCAAAGGCAGGACAAGCGTCGCCAGCAGGGTCAGTTTCCATGAAAGAAGAATCAGGAAGGCGGCCAGCAACAGCACTGTCAGCGAGTCGGTCACCAGACGATTGAAACCGAGGTCGACCGTTTCATTGAGCACAACCACATCATTGGTAACCCGCGAGATCAACTGGCCGGTGCGCTGGCGATGGAAAAAACTGAGCGAAAGCTCCTGATATTTTTCAAACAGACGGTTGCGGAAATCGCGCACAATCGATTGCTGGACAAAGGCCATAAAATACCCCTGGAAATACAAAAAGAGGTTGGCCAGCACAGCGACAATCATAATAAGCAGACAGAAATTTAGCAGGGTCGCCTTGCGATCGGCGCCCAAAACGAGATTATTCAATCTGTCTTTAAATTGGTTTTTTATGCGGACCAGGAAATCGAAATCCTTCTGGAGATTTTGGCCGGGGATTAGTCTGGAGCCGCTTGTTTCCTGCTGCATTACGGTTGCCTGCGGAAGAGGCATCCCGGAGGGGTTCCCTGTTAGATTCTGATTAGAGACGGCAAAGAGAGTCATCAGTAGCGGCCCGGCCAGCCAGACCAGTAGACCCGAAAGCACGGCATACAACGCCGCCGATAGCGATGAGGCGGCAACATGCCGCCAGTATGGTTTCAGGCAACTGAATGTGCGGCGAATCAGGTTCATAAAGACAAAAATCCTAAAACTGGCCCTCCCGACCATTTCCGGCCACGAAAGCCACAAAATCACCTATAAATTTTTAAATTAACCACACCGTAGGATAAAAGTCAACCACCGAACTACTGTCGGGGGTAAATCCTTGCGGCCGTTGACGGTATCGGAATTACGAACTTGTCCGCGGGGAGTTTGATATTCAGCCGGACATTCCTTCGCCGCGCTTCAAAACGAAAATCCCCCTTATCCGACAGGTAGCTGATTTCACTGAGAGCGAACCGCCCGCCGGTGAAATCATATTTCAGTCCGATTCCCCCCTGACAGCTTTTTGATTCAAGGCGATAGGCCACCTCCTGCGGCGTCTCTTTTGTGGCCGTCAGATAGAAATATTCCGGAGCGGCTTCCACCAAAGAGGGAATCTTCCGGAACAGAGCAAGAATCAATTCCTCAAATCTAACGCTATCGGCGCAGCGATCATTAACGAGCGCGCTGAGCCGGCCGGAATAGAATTCATTTTCGGTTGGAAAATAGACAGTGAGGGATTCTTTTTCAAGCAATCCCTTCATGACTCCTTTTCCCAGATAGCCGCGGGCGAAAAAGCTGATGCTGTCACCCTGTTGATAAACATCAAGTCGCGCCGAATTCTTTTTCCCCTGCCGTACAATCGTGACATCAAAAAGGTAAGCGTCACCGCGCCCCTCGGGCAAGGCAGCCTGCGCCCGGGTTTCCTCGGTGACAGCCCGATGCCTGTCAGCCAGAGTGCAACCGCTCACAATAAGGGCGAGCATCAGCATCGACATTGCAGATGAAATAACCTTCATCAATCTAACCAATATTCATACCGGCAAAAAGATGGACAAATAATCTTATAAAGGGACCGAGAATGAACCAAAAACCACCGATGACAATCAGGAATATCAGAATAAAGGGGGCAAATCGCTCAAATTCCATAAGGGGGATTTCGAATCGGGCCGGAAGAACGCTTTTGAGAATATGTGACCCATCGAGAGGAAAAAGGGGAATGAGATTGAAAAAAGCCAGGGAGACATTGATCATCACCCCGAATAGGAGAAATTGCATCACCCCGGGGGGGAGACTGATACTCCCGCCATAGGCAGCCCGGAAGGCGATTCCGAAAATAAGTCCCAATCCCAAATTGGAAAGCGGCCCGGCGGCTGAAATCCAAAAATCGGCTACCCGCGGGTTGCGCAGATTGTAGGGGTTGATTGGCACCGGCTTAGCCCAGCCGAAGCGGAATCCCGACATAAACATCATGATAGTGCCAAATAAATCGAGATGAGCCAGCGGGTTGAGGGTCAGCCGCCCCATATCGCGGGCGGTTGTATCGCCAAACCGGAGAGCAATATAAGCGTGAAAAAATTCATGTACGGTCAGCGAGAAGAGTATCGCCGGGGCGGCAATCAAAGCTTCTTTAATAAAATCCGGTCCAAACACCTGTTATCTCCATTCACTGGTCCAAATTCTTGCATGATTTCACTTCTTCGTTCCAATTTTCGCGGAAACAAAGGGTGAGGATTCCTCAAAAAACCGCCAGAGTTTGTCCGTTCCTTTTCTTATTCCGATACGGCGCGAGGTTCCGATACGCAAAGGTCTGTATCCGCGATCCTCAAGATAGAGTTTCGCACCGGTCAAATCAAGGCCGTTTTGCTCGCGGGTGAGGCCGAACGCCTTGCAGATTTTTCCGGGCCCGTCGGTCAGACGGTTGGAGCCGGGGTTGGCATAAGGCCGTTTCATCAATTCCGCTCCTTCCACCGGCTCGGCGCCGCGTATCAGCACCGCCGAGGGGAAACCGGCCCGTTCGGTCACGACATTAAGGCAATAGTACATACCATAGATAAAGTAAATGTAGCTATGACCGCCGACACCGTACATAACATCGTTGCGGCGGGTGCGGCCGACCGCGGCATGACAGGCGGGATCCTCCTCGCCGATATATGCCTCAACTTCCACCAGCCGCGCCGAAAGGAGATGTTTCCCTTTCTTATATACCAGAAATTTCCCAATCAAGTCGCGGGCGACTTTCAGGGTGGGGCGAAGGTAAAAATCGCGGCCGAGTTTGATGACAGAAGAGGTCATCGGAGGTTATTCGTCGCAGTATGGAAAAAGTTCATAGGCAATTCCGGCCGCCGCCTCGAAATCGAAACCGACCTCATCGGGAGTGTGAGCATCGGAGCCGATGGCGGCGATATGCACGCCGGCTTGCCGCGCCAGGTTGACAATTTCCATCGTGGGATAATATTCGACATGACCCTTGCGCAGTGCCGAAGTATTAATCTCCATCCCTACTTCGGCTCTGGCCATGGCGGCAAAAACCGGTTCCACCCGCCCCCGGTGCACCTTGAGAATTTCCTCGCCATAATATTGCAGGCCGTATTTTTTGTAAACATCAAAGTGGGCGACCGCATCAAAAAGACGGCTTTCGACCGCCTGCTCCATGAGGACGAAATATTGATTGGCCATTTCCTCCATCGGAAAGCGGGAAAAACAATCCTTGACCTGCTTCTGGCAGCAGAGGCAGATATCCTCGATTTCATGAATCGCCACCAGTTTATAGTGAAACGGATATTTTTGAAACAGCTCGCGAATATGCTCTTCACAGCCGGGATAGTACCCGACTTCTATGCCGCAACGCACTTCCAACCCTTGCGCGAAGTACTCCCCCTGCACGGCGTTGACCGTATCAACATATCGCCCGACCGTATCAAAGGAGAGCGGTACAATTTTGCCGTCAAGGCGCATGCGACGGTCCCCCTCGGCGCCGGTAGGATTGGCATCATAATGAGTGGTAAAACAGATCTCGGCCAGACCCTTTTCCAGCGCCGCGCGGCAGTAATCATCGACACTGCCGACCGCATCGACAGAAAAATCGGGGTGAATATGGTAATCGGCCAGGGCCAGGTCATAATTGCGAACCATAGATGCACCTCATACAAAATGTCTTCCGGACAGAAACGGATTATTTCTCCGCTCCGATCCCACCGTGGTTCTCGGCCCGTGCCCCGGATAGCAGAGAATATCATCAGGCAGGGTCAGGATATTTTTTTCAATCGAACCTATCAGTTGCTCATGGTCGCCACCGGGGAGATCGGTGCGACCGATCGAGCCGTTGAACAAAACATCGCCGCAGAAAAGATGCTTGCCGATAAAATAGCAGAGACTTCCAACCGAATGTCCCGGCGCGGCGAAAACGGTGAATTCAAGATTGCCCGCCTGAATGGTCTCATCCCCTTTCAGCGCGAATTCGGCCTTCGGGCAGGTGATTTCAAAGCCGAACATGGCCGAGATATTCTCCGAGGGGGACTCCAGCATCTTTTCATCACCGACGCCGACATAAAGCGGCACCTGATATTTTGCCTTAAGCGCCCCGACCGCGGCAATATGGTCGCCATGGCCGTGGGTCAATAGAATTGCACTGGGCGTGAACCCGGCCTTTTCGATACGCCGGATAATGACCTCTTCATCACCGCCCGGATCGATAATGACGCCGGTTTTCGCATCCAACTCATACACCAGATAGCAGTTGACCTCAAAGGGGCCGACAATGATAGTCTCGATTTGCATATTATTCATACGCCTGAGGGTTTAATTTGGACGGCAAAATAGTCAATATCGGGGATTTGTCAAATGGTAATTGGGCGGACGGAAATAGTTAATCGGCGCGAATTGGCGCACCCTCAGCAGGCTGAGGGCCACCCGGCTAGATAGATATTTCTCGTCATAATAATTGGATTCTATTATATTAGCTTATAACACTGGCGTAAAGGAAACCCAAAATGAAGAAATGGATAACTCTAACTCTTTTTCTTGTATTAATTCTCTATGTAGGTTGCAATAGTAGTGAAAAGCCGACGCAACCGCTAACATTTCGTGGAAGCAAGTGGTTAAGCTCACCTGAAGAAGTGATTAAGGGAGAAACTATAACACTGGAATATCAGACTCTCGGTGATAAGATCTGCCCAAAAGTGCTATATGGTATAACTGGCAGGGATACCGTTTGGTACGGATTCCAAAATGACTCATTAGTTGTCGCTGGCTATAAATTTCATACGATGCGGGGAAGTATAGCAAGCATAGAAGATCTAATAAACGAATATATTCGTACTGACAGTGACTTAGTGAAGAAATATGGACGGCCTGATACTGCTTCTAAGAGTGACACCGTATTTACATCGATGAATATGCGGCTTGTATTATATAATAGTATTAGACATATTGGAGACGATAAACTGTGTCATGTACTATTCGCAACGGATGCAAGTTGGGTTAAAGATAAATATATGCATGTTCTTAGTTATTATTCCAAATGGTATCGTGAAATAGAAAAGTACTAGACATTATGGAAACGATTTTCAGTAAGTTGGACAATTCGGTAAGGGAACTTTAAAAGAAAGAAGGCTTAAATGAAGTTAATTTCAGATAATAGCCTTATCGTTGCAATATTATCAATATTGTTAGGCGTTTGGCTAATGATAGCGATCATTCGCACGTGGGTGTGGACATATAGAATCGCGCTCCTTTTAGGCTGGGAGAAATACAAAGAAGAGCGTGACAATGATTCCTATGCTACCGATGAATCCCCGAAAATTTGCAGGAAAAATAGTAGTCCCAATGATCCGAGACGTTGAAGTGACCACATACAACCGGGTAGCCGGGTAGGTCATCCATCCGGATCATGACTCCTACTCCTGTCCTGCTAAGCTAAACGGGTACCCGGTGGGTGCAAACGACAGAAATAACCTTTTTATTTCCCCAGAATGTGGACTTAGATTTGGGCCAATTATATTGCCACCTTTTCAATTCTGCAATTTGTATAGTTCATGCAACCAAGTTCTCATTGCAATCATTAGAAGAAGTATTGACATTAAGTATATGACAAATACGCAAACGTGAAGAGCGCATACATTAAAGGTGGGGTAATTGAAATAAGCAATGAGTACTAGCATGGAAATAATTATTCCTACGATGATATTGTTTAGACAATAATACTCTGACATTAGCTTCTCTGTAAAGCCGACAAGATGTCTTGATTCCAGGTCATCCTTCTTTTTGGCGACATTTGCGAGCATTTTATCTCGCCAATTCTCTAAGTCATTATATGAACTTACCATTCCCTTTTTTGATTTCTTGAACGCGACTATCTCAAAGATTACGCTTTCAATTATCATGCCAAGAACAAGAGTCAAAATAATCGCAGAGAATATTAACAATGACCATTCATAGGTTTTGATAGAATCCTCGATTTCTGGGCAAAAAGTAAGATGGATTGTATATAGTACTATTAGGGCATTAAATACCCCAGGGAAGATAATTGAGACTATATAATATTGCGAGAACTTAGGTAATTGGATCATTTTCTAATACCTCCGATTTTTCATTGATCTTATAATAATAATCATTTGACATACCGTGCAACCCTCCCGCATGTAGCGGGTCGTGAGCCGGGCAGGTCAAGACTGACCTACTTGTTTCGCTTGTTCAGCTGTCAATCAAATCAGAAATCACACCTGTCTTAAATCTATCCATCCGGCCCCGAAAGTCAATATCCTTTTATGGCTTAAATTCCTCCCTCAACATCCCGTAGCGGAGGTCATCCAGCCGGGTAGGTCAAGACCCCTTTGCGGTCTTGACTATTTTCATTCCCCAAATTCACCGCTTAACTCAATCTTTCCCATAACGTCCCAATCCGGCGTATAGAATCCATCCGCGACAAATCTGCGAAATGAGGAATGCTCATAATCAATCGGGCGGGATACCAAACCATGTTTCACCGGATTATAATGAACATAATCGATATGGCGATTCATATCCGATTCATTCCTTATGATATGATCCCAAAACCTCAATTGCCATACCCGACCGCTTCTTGTATTATTTCGAAGCCGATATTTACCTGCAAAAGATAGTTTGATCCTCTTTATGATCTCAGATAAATCGCTTTGGTCTGGTTCTATGAGCATGTGAAAATGCTCCGGAAGAATAACTCAGGCTGGTATCTGGAATGCCATTTGCTCTTTCGTGACAGCGATCGATTGATTGAAAAGGTCGCTATTTTCCACGAGAATCGGCTTACGGTCATAAGTCACAACCGTGACAAAATAAATATTGCCCGGTGAATAATATCTTCTCAAGAGAGACATAATCTATAATCAATGCCAAGATAGAAAATAGTCAAGACCGCTAAGGGGTCTTGACCTACCCCTATAATAAAAGCAAGATAGTCAAGACCGCCAAGGGGTCTTGACCTACCCCTACTTAAGTTCTTCTCGCAACATCCCGTAGCGCAGGTCATCCAGCCAGCGGCCGTTCCTGAATGTCACCTTGCGCATCCGCCCCTCGTAGGTAAATCCGACCTTCTCCAATAATCTCGCCGAGGCAATATTGGGGTGCATTACCCGCGCATATATCCGCACCAATTTCATCTTTCGGAAACCATACTTCACCGTAAGCCGGACAGCCTCGCTCATATACCCCTTGCCCCAATATCGTTTCGCCAGCCAGTACCCCAGCTCGGCGTTCTTACTTCCCTTATTGATCTGCTCCAGGCCGATCAATCCAATAATCTCGCCGGTTTCTTTCAGTTCAATTCCGAGCACAATATTAAGCCCTTTGCGCGCCTTGATATGATTCCTGCGGATAAAATCATAAGCGCACTTCTTGGGGTACGGCCGGGGTACAAAAGTGTACCGGGAGATAGCCGGGTCTTTGGCGTATTTATAAACCGTTTCGGCATCGGCGCGCACCAACGTGCGAAGCCTGAATCTTTTACCCTCCAGTACAACTATCATATCAGACCCCACCCCTTCTGAATTCCTCTTTCAGAATGCCGTAGCAGAGATCATCATACCAGTGCCGGTGATGAAAGGCTATTTTCCGCAGACGCGCCTCGAGTTTGAACCCCGACTTTTCCAGCAGTTTTGCCGAGGCGGTATTGGGGTGGAAAACCTTGGCACTGACCCGCACCAGTTTCATTTCCCGAAAGGCATAATCAAGCATAAGATGCAGCGCTTCGGACATAATCCCCCGACGCCAGTGCTTCTTTCCCAGCCAGTACCCCACCTCGGCATGGCGGTTTGGCCGGTCGATATGAAACAGGTTTATTATGCCGACAATTTCCCCGGTTTCCCTGTTTTCGATTCCCAGCAGCACCACCTGTTTTTGCCGCTCCCATCGACGAACACCCTTGATGAAATCGTAGGCATTTTTTATCTGGTATGGATGCGGGACATGAGTGAACCGCCCGATCTCTCTATCTTTTGCATTGGCGCATATCGAAGGTGCATCGGAGCGGTGCACCGGCCTTAAGACTATCTGTTTCCCTTCCAGCCGCAGATCCATAATAGCATCCTACTTGAGATAGCGGATTACAACTTCGCCATAAAACTTATACAGCACGATAACCATAATTATAATTGTCAGCACAGAGCGGGCGAATTTATAGTGTGGTTTATCCCTAAATTCCGGCCGGGGCGCTCCCTTTGACATTATCAGGAAAATCATTCCATAGTTGATAATTGAAATGACTAGCAGAGCCGCGGTCAGTCCAAGAAACATCACTTTGCCGAAGGGAAACGAAACGACATAACTCAATATAAGAAGCGATAACGAGGAGAAATAATATTTCCCGGTCAGGTTGGAGGGGAGTATCAGTTCCTTTTCCCGAAGCAGCACCATGCCGCCCGCCATGATCAACAGGTCCCGGCCGATAATGGCGGCGGCCAGCCAGATCGGGAAAGCGCGGAAAAAAATCAACTCAATTATCAGGAAAATGGCAAAAAGCTTGTCGGCAATCGGGTCAAGAACTATCCCCAGCGGCGTGATCTGATTAAGTTTTCGCGCGAGGAAACCATCGAGCAAATCGGTCAGGCCGGCCAGCGCCAAGAAACCGACACAGATTTCGTTTCCGCGGTCAGTCCCGATCCAGAGGAAATAACCTATAAAGGGGGTCAGGATGATCCGCATAAGCGACATCAGGTTGGGAATCAGGAAAATATCCCGCAAGTTAATTCGGGCCGTTTCTTTCATACTCTCAAGCAGACGTTAGCTCTCTTGGATTTTGCACATTAATATAATAATTTTTTTATCCGCCGACCGGCGGAAAATCAGTTCTATCAGGTGCATCCGGCGCCGTTTCCATACCCGCAGATCGGACAGCGGATAATATTTCCCGGTTCCCGCACCAGCCTTGCAAAAGAACAGATGGGGCATAATTGACCCTCCCGAACATAATCAATGAAACCATCGTTGGAAGAAATTGGGCGGGGTCCCTTGTGATCATTTTGAGTATTTTTTTCTTCCATAACCTGTTTGAAGATAATAGATTCATATTTAAACAGCATATTTTTATTGCTTAATTTGGGAAGGTTCAATCGTCGTAGCGGTATAATAGTAAAGAAAGGAGAGATTGTGAAAAAGAGATTATTAATTCCGATCTTGGCGATCCTGCTTCTGGCACAGGCCGGTGCGCTGTGGGCCGATGATGTTGCGGTAACCGTATATAATAATCTGGGGGTTGTTCGGGAAATACGAACCTTGAATTTCGACAAAGGAACGGGGAAAATATCTTTTGTTGATGTTCCCTCTTTGATTGATGCCACTTCGGTCGGCTTTGAATTGGCCGATAAAACCAAATCGGCCGCCATTCTGGAACAGAATTATGCTTACGACCTGGTCTCCCCCGATAAGATTTACGCCAAATATGTTGACAAAAATATCGACCTGATTGATAAGACCGGCAAGCTGTTCAGTGGAACCCTTCTGTCATATTCCGGCGGCGCTGTGGTGTTGAAGGATAAGGACGCCAAGATACAGATTCTTCGCCTTGATGAAATTGTCAACACCAATTTCCCCGATCTTCCCGAAGGATTGATTACGCGCCCGACCCTTTTTTGGCTCTATCAATCCGATTTCTCGGGTTCGGCTTCCTGCCAGGTCAGCTACCAAACCGGCGGCATGGATTGGAACGCTGAATTTGTGGGGATTCTATCCCCGGATGAAAAAGGGTTGGATCTTAACGGCTGGGCCTCGATAACCAACAATAGCGGCGCGACTTTCAAGGAGGCCTCTCTGAAGTTGGTGGCAGGCGATATCCACCGGGCACCCGAGCCGAGACGGCGACTGGCAACTTACGAGACAGCCGATATTCAGATGGCTGCCAAAGGCACGGCCGGGTTTGAAGAAAAGGAATTCTTTGAATACCACCTTTACACGCTACCCAGAAAAGCGACGCTGGCTAATAATGAGATTAAACAGATATCGCTGTTTGATCCTGCGCAAACGACGGTTGAAAAGGAGTATTTCTTTGAACCCGAATTGAATAGCGACCAGGTATCGGTAAAACTTCAGTTTGTCAATTCCAAAGAAACCGGGCTGGGCATTCCACTCCCTTCAGGAAGAGCCAGAATTTTCAAAGCCGATACTGATGGCTCCATGATTCTCCTCGGCGAGGATCGCATCAAGCATACCCCCAAAGATGAAAAGGTTCAACTGAATATCGGAAATGCTTTCGACATTTCGGCCGGTGAAAAAGTCCTTGATTATCAACGCATATCCGATCGAGTTGAGGAAAGAACCTACGAAATAAGTCTGCGCAATCATAAGAAAGAGGATATAACTGTTACGGTGAAGAAACGGCTCTACGGCGAATGGACTATTCTAAAGAGCAACTTCACGTATACCAAGGAGGATGCCAACACGGTGATTTTCAAGATTCCGGTTAAGGTTAACGATAAGGCGGTCTTGAACTTCACTGTCAGAACCTCATAGAAAGAAGATAATTGGCATTGACACGCATGGATGAAGACACTAAATTGATCGGCTGTTATGTTAAAGTTAGTCCACAGACGGAGGAGTCGATGAGACTTATTAAGTATCTAATCATTGCCCTTATTCTGGCAGCAATGGCATTTCCCACGCTGGCGGGGCAGCCTAAAGCAAGATTGCCGCTTTCGGCTTATATGAAATCGGCCAAAATTGCCTTATTGAGCGTGCCGCCGAGGCATAGCGAAGCGATGGTCTTACTGGATTCGGTTCTTTACTACTACGGCCAGGTCCCCGAAGCATATTTCCTGAGAGGAAATATTTTTGCCGAATATGCCGCCAAGGAATATGATTATGGAAAAAAGGTTGAGCTATTCGCCAAAATGTCAGCCAATTATGATTCCATGACTGTTGCCTGTAGTAATAATGATATCAAGGCGAATCTGAAATCCGACTGCAAGAAATCCGCGGCTTTAATGGATTCAATCAAAGTTCTTTACTGGCGCGAGAACTACAACAGCGGAGTGAAGGCAATAGAGCGAATGGACAATGAACTGACGCCAAAGATCAAGAGCTCGACTGATTCCACCGAGATAGCCGCCGCCAATGAAGAATTAAAGGCGGTGGCCGACAGCGGTAAGGTTTTCTTTGCCGTTGCCGCGGCCATCGATCCGGGCAAATACCGGTCGTATGAAGGTGAAGGGCTGGTTTTTGACAGGATGAAACAGTACGATTCTTCGCTTTATTATTTCCGCAAAGCCTCCGAATTGGTACCCGATTCGACCTATCTCATTCAGAATATCGCTTATGGATATATTCAGCTTAATGATTGGGATAATGCTATCACCTATTTCAATAAATATCTCCAGAAATTCCCCAATGACGCCAACATTCTGTTTAATATTGCCATCTCCTACAGCAACAAGAAGAATCTGGACAGCGCTCATATTTATGATTTGAAAGCGATTGCAGCCGATTCGACTTTCGGCGGCGCCTATGTTGATGTCGGCCAGTACTTTCTGATCCGGTCGCAGGACATCTCGGACTCAATTAAATACTACAAACAGGCGGAGAAGAATGCCGATGCCGATAGGATTCTGAAAATGCGCGATGCCTTGCTTGATTCCTCAGCAGCATATTTCGCCACCGGATTGAAATATGAGCCGGATAATGTCACCATTCTTGAGCAGTACGGCGTTGTCCTTCTGGTTCTCGGCCGATATGAAGGATCGATTGATATTTTCACAAAGCTGACCGAATTGGAACCTTTTCGGAAGGACCACTGGATCAACCTGGGCGATATTTATGTCCAGCAGCAGAAATTTGCCGACGCCATCGGTCCCTTTGAAAAGGCCATTGAGATCGACCCGGGTGATGCCAAGCTCTGGGAGGTTCTAAAGGATCTTTATACGAGCAACAATATGCCCGAAAAAGCCAAGAAGGCTGAGGAAAAAATCGCGGAATTGAATAAGCCATGATGTTCCCGAGAGTAAAGCCAGGCAGGTCTTAACCAGACCTGCCTTTTTTTTCTTATGAAAGAACCTCATATCAATATTGCCGTCCCGGGGGTGCCAAAAAAAGCACTCACCTACAAGTGGCCGGATAATCTGGGAGAATTGCCCCAGCCGGGACAACGTTGCCTGGTGCCGGTCGGGCGACGCAAGCTCATTGGATACTACCTCTCCCCGGCCGAGCAGTATGCGGGGTCCGGCCTGAAGGCGGTAATCGATACGATAGAAAAAGAGACTCTTTTCAGCCGGGAGTTATTCAATTTCCTGAATTGGATGGCGGAATACTATCTGGCTAATATCGGTGATGTTCTCAACACCTCCCTGCCGCCGGAACTGAGAAAGGTAAGGAAACCCTCTTACTTTCCCGGCCATCAATATGAGCAGGGCATGGCGGAGGGGAAGATACCCGAGCCGGTGATCAAGATTATTAATCGCAAGGGTGCTATCAGCGGGCGTCAGGCTTCGACCCTGGAGCGCAAATATCCCGGTTTACTTGAGGAATTGCAGACCCGGGGGATGCTCAAGGCCGCTTTTGTCGCCGGTAAAGAAAGCGGCGCCGCTCCTTCCGACCCCGGCAAATTCGATATCTTTGATTATATACCGGCTCGCCCGGAGGTCGGTATACATACCCCAAATAAAGAACAGGCCGAGGCCATAGCCACAATCATGGCCGATCTTAATCGCTTCACCCCTTACCTTCTCCACGGAATCACCGGCTCCGGCAAGACCCTGGTTTATTGCCATATTGCCGCTGAGGTTATCCGGCAAAAAAGGACCGTCCTGGTGCTGGTCCCGGAAATCGCGCTGGCTGGAACGCTTCTCTCTTACTTCAAGAGCTTTTTCCCTGAGCATATCGCTCTGCTGCACTCGGCTCTGAAACCCAAAGACCGCTTGCAAGTATGGCAGAATATCAGAGATGGACGGTACAAAATTGTTATCGGCGCCCGCTCGGCCATTTTTGCACCGCTGGACAACCTCGGAATGATTATTGTCGATGAGGAGCATGATGAGTCATACAAGCAGGATGATCCAGCACCCCGCTTTCAGGGTCGCGACAGCGCGGTCATGCGCGCCAAGCTGGCCGGTATACCGATTATCCTTGGTTCTGCTTCACCATCGCTGGAATCGTTCTATAATGCTCTCACCGGAAGGTACCGGCTTCTCCGGCTTACCCGCCGCCCGGAAACCATCGAACGCCCTATCGTGCGGCTGGTTGATCTTAAGGAAGAATTCCCTGCAGATGATAATATCTTTTTCACGAAAACGCTGGTATCACATGTCAAGAGTGCTCTTCATAAGAAAGAGCAGGTGATCTTATACCTAAACCGTCGCGGCTTCTCCCCACGGATCAAATGCACCGATTGCGGACATACGCCTCTTTGCCCGCATTGCCAGTTGCATCTTACCTATCATCGGGCGGGGAACAAGCTGATGTGCCATTTCTGCGGTTACATCAACAGCAGCTATGATGTTTGCGCCTCTTGCGGCGGGGGCCATTTCCTATACATCGGTACCGGGACGCAAAAGATCGAAGAGAATATCGGCGGGCTTTTCCCGGAGGCAAAAATGATTCGTCTTGATTCCGACAGCGCCGCCGAACGGGATCGGGCGCACATAATACTTTCCGATTTTGCCGCCGGGAAGTACAACCTCCTTCTTGGGACGCAGATGGTGACCAAGGGAATCGATTTCCCGCGGGTATCGCTGGTCGGCGTTTTGATGGCCGATATCGGCATGGACATGCCCGATTTCCGGGCATCGGAGAAGCTGTTTGCCAAACTGATTCAGGTGGCCGGACGTTCCGGGCGCGGCAAGCAGCCGGGGGAAGTTATCATACAGACCTTCAACCCCGAAACCGACCTTATCGATGACGCCGCCCGCCAGGATTATGATACTTTCTATGCGCGGGAAATAAAATCACGAAAAGAATTGGCCTATCCGCCTTTCACACATATTGTCAATTTCCGCATTTCGGCGAAGAAAGAGGAATCGCTGCAGAAAGCAGCGCTCACTTTTAGAAAACGTCTTTCCGCCGGAGTGGAAAAGACCGGAGTGAAGGGGGAAATTCTCGGCCCGGCCCCCTCGCCCCTTTACCGTCTGCGGGGATTATATCGGCGGCATCTCTTTGTCAAGACCGGCCAGATTTCCAAATTCGTGAAATTTCTTTCAGCCTGGGAGCAAGCCGAGCAAAATTTCGGTCTCCCCTCATCGATCAAGCTCATCGTTGATATCGACCCCTACGATATGATGTGATTCTGTATTGATGACCGCGTTACCTGCAATAGTGAAAGCGCCCCATGACACGAAAATATAGCGGATTTTGCATAGCGAGTTTCGTGGCCCCCATATTCTATGGAATACGCAACGCCAATAGCCCTGCCTTGAAGACTTGGAAACTCTTGGAAGTGTTCCTATCAGGATTCATTAGGCTAGATACCTTCATGGCAACTTCTATTTTGGGCATGCCACCTGCATAGTAACCGGCTTGCATGAGAACCCTTTCCAAAGCTTGAGATGTACCACCAGGTATTCCATCAGGATTCCTATATTTTGCCTTGGCATGGAGATGGGTTGGCACACGAGGGTAAGCAGTGGAAAGCGCCTGATTATCGCCAAAAAACCAAGCCTCCAATTCTTCAATTGCCAGTCTGTTCAGGACTTGAAATTGCATATTAAGTCCACATTGTGTTTTAGTAATCAAACCTGCATCTGCTGCGACCCTTTCCAAACGAGTTTTCAGCACATGACAATCTTGCCGATCCTTATCAATGAGAACGACAATCTTGCAGGGGTCAAAACGGCAAATTTCCTTATAGCCTTTAAGCCTATTGGGCAATTTGCCCAGAAGATCGTGCTTGCCGTTAAATACATGATAGCCGACAATTGCATCCCAATTGATTATTTTAGGGACTATATTGCGCATGACTGCTTCGGCCGATCTTTCTTCCAGAAGAAATTCTATACGCATAAAATCCATTTATCAAGTGGAATGACCGAGCGGCAACTCGGTTTGACGGGGACCACCAGAATTTGTCAGCGGATCGCCAACATCGAAATGGCCTTCCATCCAAAGGTCCCCTAATTTGCCGCCTTCAGCGACAAGCGATTGTACCATCTTCATACTAGCAGCATTGCTTGCCCGCGTAAAACCATGGTCGTCTCTATATAACACCCATAATTGTTCTGGCTTGAGGTCATTTACGAAATAGGGCGAGTGGGTCGTCACCAATAATTGAGAACGTTCAGCAGATTTAACACATTCATCTGCAAGTTCTGGAAGTAATCGCGGGTGCAGATGATTCTCGGGTTCTTCTATGCCTATTAATTGTGGAGGCGTCGGGTCGTAGAGAATGGTCAAATATGCGAGCATTTTAAGCGTTCCATCAGATGTGAATTTCGCCAGAATTGGACGTTCAAAAGGCGCATCTTTTATTTGTAGAAGAAGGCGACCATCAGGCATTATATCAGCCTGGACCCTCTCTAACCGCGGGACGCGGTTTGAGAGCGTGGTGAGAATTCTATTGAGCTCAGTAGAATGTTGCTCTTTCAAATATTGAATAACATTCGAGAGATTATCGCCCGTCTGCGATAGCCGTTCCTGGGGGCCTGCCTCCTGAAGACCTTTTGCATTATCAGCTGAAAGGTAACTTAAATACCAGTCAGTTATGAATTTTCTTAAAGAAACAACCCTCGGATGTTTTGCTAATTGACCCAGAGTATTTACAGCAAGCATTTCCTGCGATTCTAATTTTTCCTCGATTCGCTGATCATCCTCATCCGGCATGTCACCAGTGATTACTGTACCAGCACCCCTACGGAATTCCAAGAAGCGAAATGGCCTTCCGCGCGGCTTACGTTTCCATTGCAGCCACTCCTCTGTCACAACCGGACCTCTTGATTCCTCATCGATAGCGAGATGATAAGTGATTAATGGAAATCTGGGTTCTCTATATTTCAATTCGATTTTAACTGCACCGCTTTCATTTCTAGTTCTAAGCTCTTTGAATCTTCCTCTTTTATCCCATGCCTTGCGTAATCCTATAGAAAAGCACTCTGACAGAAAGGCGAAAACGTCAAACACCGTCGATTTCCCACTTCCATTCGGCCCCAAGAATACTGTAAGCGGCGTAATATCCTTAAGTTCTAGATTCTGGAGTGCCCGGTAGTTCTGAACCTTTAAGTAAGTTATAAGAGGGGCTTCGCGAGTTCGTGAATTGGATTGTCTCATTGCAATCTCACAATCAATAATTTCAGGTCTATCAGTCAGGTTTAATTTAACAATTGTTGCAGGTTAAATCAATACCTTTGTCATTTCTCATCTTTTTTGTCCCTTGACCATAAATGCGGCTTGACTGGAGGCCACCCAAAGCATAAGAAAACCGCCCACGGGGGCGGTTTTTTTTATATGTAATATCCAAACGGGGAAAATGCTATTTCTTTTCCGGTTTTCCGGGTTTGGTCGGCTTGGCCCCTTTGGCCGCCTCTTCCGGTTTCTTGGCGCCTTCGCCCTCAGTCTTGGCCTCACCCTCAGCCTTGGCTTCACCTTCCGCCGCCTCACCTTCCGCCGCAACAGCTTCTGCCGTCGGAGCCGCCACCGCTTCAGCCTTGATAATGGTCGGAGGTACCACTGTGGCAATAGTCTGATTCAGGTCGGTTAAGATGTCAACCTTCTCAATTTTCAAATCGCTTACATGCACCGAATCGCCGATTTCAAGCGCTGTCACATCCACCTCAACCCGCTCGGGAATATCCGAGGGAAGACAGGCAATTTCGATTTCGCGCGTTACATGTTCCAGAATGCCTCCGGAATTCTTCACGCCTGCGGCCAGACCGGCCAAGTGAACAACCGCCGACAGGTGCAGTTTTTTCTTCATCGACACCTGATACATATCGATATGGGTAAAACTTCCGTCAACCGGGTCACGTTGAAGCTCTCTTATAATAACCTTGCGCGGCGCCATTTCGCCGGCCAGGTCAAGATCAATCAGCATATTGGTACGACCCTGCGTCCGTATCAATCCGGCCAGATCGCTGGTTTTCAGGGAGATGGGGAACGGTTTCGTTTCCGGACCATAAATGACACCGGGGACCACTCCCTGCCGGCGCATCTTGCGGGATATCTCTTTTCCGGCTCCTTCTCTCGATTCCGCCGTCAGTTTGATTTCTTTCATCTTCTACTATGAACCTCCAAAATGTTATTTACCACGATGCAAGCCTCAATCATCAAAGAGAGACGAGACCGATTTTTCCCCGGAAATCCGCATGATCGCCTCGCCGAACAGATTGGCACAGGTTAGAACGACGAATTTGTCGGGAAGATGCTTTTCTTCCACATTTATCGAATCCGAAATATACATCTTCTTAATTACGCTGTTATTGATTCTCTCGATGGCGCCGCCGGAAAGAACCGGGTGGGTGCAAACCGCGAGAATCTCAAGCGCCCCCTTCTCGGCCAGAATTTCCGCCGCCTGACAGAGTGTGCCGCCGGTATCAACCATATCATCACGGATGATAATATTCCGACCGGCGATTTCGCCGATAATATTGAGCACCTCCGACTGATTGGGCGAGGGGCGCCTTTTATCGACAATGGCCAGACCGGCCTCGAAGGCCTTGGCAAATGCGCGGGCCAGCTTGATCGAGCCGACATCGGGCGAAACCACCACTATATCCTGGACATTGTGGTTGAGAAGATAGTCATTAAAAAACCGCGAGGAATAAAGATGGTCGTGCGGGATATCGAAAAATCCCTGAATCTGGGCGGCATGAAGGTCCATAGTGATTACCCGGTCGGCGCCGGCAGTAGTGATCAGATTGGCCACCAGTTTGGCGGTAATCGGGACCCGCGGACGATCCTTGCGATCCTGACGGCCATAGCCGTAGTACGGGATGACGGCCGTGATGCGCGATGCCGAGGCACGGCGGGAAGCCTCAATAAGGATTAGAAGCTCCATTATGTTTTCGGCCGGGGCGTTGGTCGACTGGATGATAAAAACATCCGTTCCCCGGATATTTTCGTTCAACTGAACAAAAATCTCACCGTCGGAAAACCGCTTGATTTCACAGGCAGTCAGTTCCGCCCCGATATAGCGGGCGATTTTTCGTGCCAGTGGCCGGTTAGAGTTCCCGGCGATTAGCTTTAGGTCCAACATAATAAGCCTTTTTATCCCTTCTCATTACTTGGTCTCGATCCGAAAGGTACTATACCCCAACCTACTGTGCTCCGAGTAGTTATAAGCTGGGGTGCCAGGATTCGAACCTGGGAATCCAAGCTCCAAAGGCTTGTGTCTTACCGCTTGACGACACCCCAGTTATATTCGGTTCTAAACTTTGCTTTTCACTTTCAATGCCGCCTCATAGGCGGCCAAAACCTTGTCCTCAATCAATCTTCTGGTTTCGTTGTTAACCGGATGGGCTACATCCTGGTGCGTCCCATCAGGCCGCTTCCGGCTGGGCATCGAAACAAAGTAACCTTTGTTTCCGGCGATAATCTTCATGCCGCGTATCACGAAAGCGTTGTCGAAGGTAACATTGGCAAATCCCTTCAGTTTGTCTTCATCCCGCAGGATAATGCGTACTTCGGTGATCTCCACGGTTCTTCCTCCCGCCAAAAATTGGCTAGCAGATCATTCCCAAGCGGGCAGGGTAATTGGCCGAACTGTCATCAATTGCCAATCCCCCCGGGTGATTTGAATCAAATCCTCCCTCTCAGGCATATCCTTAAACAGTCCAAAAATAGTCGGTCCGGAACCGCTCATGCGGGTTAATTCGGCCCCGGCCCTATTCAGTGCATCCATAATCCTTCCCAATACCGGATAGGACTGCAAATGCATACTCTCAAAATCATTACCAAGATCACCAATGCAGTCAATTAGTTGCTTAAAATTGCTGCAGCTATATAACTTAACATTGGCATCGTTCGATGTCAAGCCTAAATTGAGCCGACGGTAACTCTCGCCAGTTGATATTTCTAATTTGGGCGTCACTAAAATTATAAAATAATCGGTCGGCAAGTCAATTTCTTTTATAATCTCACCTCTGCCAGAGACTTCCCCCTGACCGGAGGAGAAAAAGAAGGGGACATCAGAACCAATTGCCTGACCCAAATCATTCAATTCTTTCCCGGTAAGATTCAATTCATAAAGAGAATTAATGGCATAAATGGTTGCGGCAGCATCAGATGAGCCGCCGCCTAATCCTGCGGCAATCGGAATATTCTTGGTCAATCGAATCTTAAGCCCACCTTGAAGATCATATCGTTCAAAGAGTAAGCCGGCCGCCCGGGTAATCAGGTTGCCCGAATCAGTCGGGAGATTGCTGTCCCTATCAATGGCCAATTCGAAGCCTTTTCTCTCGGTTTTTTCGAAAGATAAATAATCAAAGAGATTAACCGCCTGAAACCAGGAAAGGATATTATGATACCCATCTTGTCGTTTTCCCAGAATCTTCAAGAAAAGATTAATCTTCGCCGGTGCTTTGATGTTCATCCTGTCCATAATCTCTTTTTTCCTGAGCCCGGTATAATATAAGGGTTTTGTCAAAATCTATGCAACACTTTTTTGCAATTAATTGGCGGCGGTTAAGGAATTTGATTATTGGGAATTTGGCATCACCTCGCGAGAGGAAATGGTTGGCCGACAAAAATGGGGACAGAGCTTATCTGTCCCCATTCGTGATTCATTCAACTTCAAAGGAGCTCAAGGGCATTTCGGCGCCGGGCCGCCTTTATAGAGGTAGTTTATCAAATAGGTAATGTCCTGAATATTAATGATTATATTGCCATTTGCATCACCTTCATGAAAACATGGTGGCTCGCCGCCGCCCTTGTATAAAAAGTTGATCAAAAATGTAATGTCCTGAATATTGACCACCTGGCTGTGATTGGCATCCCCTGCCTTCGCACAGCAGTATGGATCGCAGGCGTCGCCGATACCATCCTGGTCAACATCCGACTGATCCGGGTTGGAGATATTTGGGCAATTGTCGACATCATCTGCGACGTCGTCACCATCGGCATCGTCGGACGCACTCAACTTGGTCACAAATGCGTCGGCCCCGCCATTAAAGCTGATATCAAAAGCGTCGGGCGTTGTTGGAAAGTCGGGAAAAGACGTCCATCCTGTGACATAGGCCGCTCCGGCCGAATTGATAACTATATCCTTGCATCGATTATAACTATAGCCGCCCAAATAAGTACTATAAACGAGGAAATTACCGGCGCTATTGATTTTGGTAATAAAGGCATCCGCGTTTCCATTATATGTGGAATCATAGGCGTTAAATACGGGAAAATTGGGGGAAAATGTCTCCCCCGTGATATAAGCCTCGCCGTCTGCGTTAATGTCAATGCCGTCACCTCTATCACTGCTATCGCCACCTATATAAGTGCTATAATCAAGGCTATTACCCGCACTACTCAGCTTTGTGATAAAAGCATCCGTGACACCATTAAATGTGGGATCGTAAGCGTTGAAAGTCGGAAAATCAGTTGATCCGGTAGTTCCGGTTACATAGGCCGCGCCAATTGAATCTATGGCAATGTCGAAACCATAGTCATTTCCATCACCACCAAGATAGGTGCTATAAACCAAGCAACCGCCGGTCGCGCCTAGCTTGGTGACAAAAGCATCCAAACCTTCCCCATGTATGGAATCATAAGCATTCAAAGTCGGGAAGCTTGCAGAATATGCTGCTCCAGTGACAAAAATTGACCCAGCCGCATCTACAGCAATGCCATAGCCTTCCTCCCAGTTCTGACTTCCTCCAAGACACGTGCTAAAAACAAGGCTAGTGCCGCTGCTACTTAACTTTGTGATGAAAGCATCACGATTCCCCTGATATATTTGACACGGATTGAGCATCGGGAAATCGGCGGAAATCGTACTCCCCGTCAGATACGCCGCCCCAGACCCGTCCACCACGATGGCGTTGCCCTGGTCATCATCGCTCCCGCCCAGGTAGGTGCTGTATATAAGACTGTTACCACTGCTGGAGAGCTTGGTCACAAAGCCGTCAATGCCTCCCCCTCGAAAAGTGCCTTGATAAGCATAGTAAACCGGGAAGTCACTTGACCCGGTAAATCCTGTCACAAATGCATTGCCGTCGGCATCCACGGTGAGAGCTTCACCTTGATCATTATTGTTCCCTCCAAGATAGGTACTATAGATAAGGCTATCCCCGGCCGGACTCAGCTTCGTCACAAAGACATCTGAAATGCCATTAAGGTTATCGATTAAAGGCGTAACGGTTGGAAAATTCGCGGACATGGTGTATCCTGTTATAAATGTCGCGCCGCTCCTGTCAATTGCGATACCCATTCCGCAGTCTTCACCCGTACCTCCCAAGTACGTGCTGTAGACCAAAACTGGGTCGATCACCACCGACAGCGAGGGGTTGAACTCCGGACCCAAACGGAATCCGAATGAGTGATCGGCTCCGATCAGATATTCGGCTGTTACCGGCTGGCGACTGCCGCCAACCTCTTGATACACTACCGGCGCCAGTTCCCGTATCACACCCCACTTCGTCGTCACTAACAGCGCGCCGTCATCGGCAACCGCCAACCCTTCAGCGCCTTCGTACTGAATCCATATTTTTGAATAGTCTGCCCGAGGATGAACGACAAAGTCATACTCCATCTGGCGGCCATTGCCGTAGTAGGTCAGGTCAATCCCAGGATAGACTTCTTTCAAGACGATTGCAGAGTAATAGGGGACATCCGTGCGCCATTTATCCGACTCATTGCCAATGAAATAGTTGCATTTGTATTCCATCAGTTTCTCGCCGGATGCTCGCGGGGTAGGGTTGGCCCCGACAAATGAGGCTTTGAGCATCATGATTTCGATGCTGTCACATTCCCGATTGAACTTGTCGGGTCGCCCAATTGGATCTCGCGCATCAAGGGCGCTATCGTTTCCCGCCCGCCTCGTGAACTGGTAAAAGGCGCCGGTCGCGGTGAACCACATGGTAGCTCCGCCCGCGTTGGCCCGGAACAGAATACTATCCGGCCACTGGCCATTGTTTTTGGTAAATGCCAACGGCAGGGATGAAATGCTCTTCATAACCTGAAGATCATTTGAAATTGATTGCCCATTATCATTGGGCAGGGCAAGATTGGTCAACATCATTATAAAGCCGATGGCGACTACAAGAATCGAAAGGGTCTTAAGCTTGTGCATATCTCCTCCCAAAGAGGTGAAACATTGATATGTCCTCTAATCCGGCCTCAGCGATCGGGGTGTATTTTCAATTGGACAGAAACAAATATAATATCTATCCGAATAATAGCAAGTGATTTAATGGGCGGATAATAAGAAGAAAGCAGAACCGTTTTTGTCAAGTCTTTGCTATCTTTTTGCCGCCAGTCAAAGGAGGAGGGCACACTCCAAAACCGCCAAATAGGGGTTGACTTTTGCTCTGCAGAACGTTTCTTTCGTATCTTTAAGGAGTTATGCAGAAAAGGAGTTGAAATATGGGGATGAATTTAGCAGAAAAAATCATTTCGGCCCACCTCGTTTCCGGCAAAATGAAACCCGGCGAGGATATCGCCATCAAAATCGACCAGACCCTCACCCAGGATGCCACCGGAACCATGGCCTACCTTCAGTTTGAGGCGCTCGGTCTCAAAAAAGTCCAGACCGAGAAATCGGTTTCCTATGTCGACCACAATATGCTCCAGGCCAGTTTCGAAAACGCCGACGACCATATGTTCCTGCAAACGATTGCGGCCAAATATGGTATCTATTTCTCCCGCCCCGGCAACGGGATCTGCCACCAGGTTCATCTCGAGCGGTTCGGGCGTCCGGGCCGAACCCTGCTTGGCTCCGACTCGCACACCCCCACCAACGGCGGGCTGGGAATGCTTTCTATCGGCGCCGGCGGCCTCGATGTCGCCGTGGCGATGGGGGGCGGGCCGTTCTATCTTAAGATGCCCCAGATTGTCAATATTTATCTCAAAGGAAAACTCCAGCCGTATGTCACGGCCAAAGACATTATTCTCGAAGTCCTTCGACGACTGACTGTCAAAGGAGGCGTCGGGAAAATCATGGAATACTCCGGCCCGGGAGTGACCTACCTTACGGTGCCGGAGCGGGCGACTATCACCAACATGGGGGCCGAACTGGGCGCGACCACCTCTATCTTCCCCTCCGATGAGCGCACCAGGGAATATCTCAGACTGCAGAAACGAGCCAAAGACTATACCAAACTCGAGCCTGACCCGGATGCCGTATATGCCGAGCGGATTGAAATCGACCTTAACAAGCTGGAACCGTTGATTGCCCAGCCGCACTCGCCGGATAATGTCATCGAGGTAAAGAAACTGAAAGGTGTTAAGGTGCATCAGGTTTGTGTGGGAAGTTGCACCAATTCGTCTCTTTATGACCTGATGGTTACCGCCCGGCTACTCAAAGGGAAAACCGTGCATCCCGACGTGTCGATGACCATCACCCCCGGAAGCAAGCAGGTATTTGAGGCAATTTCGGCCAACGGCGCGTTGACCGATATTATCGCCTCGGGGGCGAGGATAATCGAATCGGCCTGCGGCCCCTGTATCGGTATGGGGCAGGCGCCGCCATCGGGAGGCGTTTCGATCCGTTCTTTCAACCGCAATTTCCCCGGGCGAAGCGGCACCAAGGATGCCAATGTCTATCTCGCCAGCCCTGAAGTTTGTGTGGCTGCGGCGCTGACCGGGTATATCACTGACCCGCGCAAGATTGGAAAATATCCCCGGATAACTCTGCCCACCTCAATCAAGATCGATGATGCCGGAATCATTCCCCCGGCGAAGAGTCCCGACAAAGTCGAGGTCGTTCGCGGTCCCAATATCGCGCCGCTACCGATCAACAAGCCGATGGGGAATCTGCTCATAGGTGAGGTTCTTCTCAAAGTCGGCGACAATATCACGACCGATCATATCATGCCGGCCGGCGCGAAAGTACTGCCGCTCCGCTCCAATATTCCCAAGATAGCCGAATTCGTGTACTATCAGGTCGACCCGGAATTCCCCAAGCGGGCCAAAGAAAAAGGCGGCGGGTTTATAGTCGGCGGCGATAATTACGGGCAGGGTTCCTCACGCGAGCATGCCGCCCTGGCGCCGATGTTTCTCGGGGTTAAGCTGGTCGTGACCAAATCGTTCGCGCGGATTCATCTGGCCAACCTGATCAATTTCGGCATCCTTCCGGCCACTTTTGTCAACCCGGCCGATTATGATGATATCAAGCAGGGCGACCAGCTGGAAATCCCGAATATCAGAGAAGCGGTCAAGACCGACAATACTATCGAAGTTATGAATAAGTCCAACGACCATAATTACAATTTCAGAATAGATCTGACCCCCCGGCAGAGAGAAATCATTATTGCCGGAGGTCTGCTCAACTATACACGTGAAGGAGGTAAATGAATTGGAGTCAGGCGAGACATCAGGGGAAGTGAAGAAAACTCCATTTCATAAATACCATGTTGAGGCGGGGGCCAAGATGGTTCCGTTCGCCGGATATATGATGCCGATTCAATACACCGGTATAACCGACGAGCATCTGGCCGTACGCAAGAATGTCGGAATGTTTGATCTCTCCCACATGGGGGAGTTCGAGATTTCCGGCCCGGGTGCCCTGGGCCTTATTCAGAAAATGACCACCAACGATGCCTCGCAGCTCCAGGTCGGCCAGATCCAGTACTCCATATTCTGCTATGATGACGGCGGTATTGTCGATGACCTCCTGGTTTACCGTCTGCCGGACAAATATATGCTGGTGGTCAACGCTTCAAATATTCAGAAGGATTTTGACTGGCTGAAATCGCATCTGGATAAAGGAGTAGAATTAAAGAATATCTCAGACCAGATCGGAATGCTCGCGATCCAGGGGCCGCATGCCCAGGAAGTGATGTCGCTGGTGACCGATTACAGTCTGGATTCAGTTCCATATTATCATTTTGCCAATATGAAAGTCGGGAAACATTCCCTTCTCATTTCGCGCACTGGATATACCGGCGAGGATGGATTCGAGATGTATATTCCGCCTCATATGTGCGACGATCTCTGGCAAGCCTGTTATGAGGCCGGCAGGAAGTATGATATGAAACTGATCGGCCTGGGCGCACGCGATTCACTCCGTCTGGAAATGAAAATGTCCCTCTATGGCAATGATATTGATAAGACAACCACCCCGATCGAGGCCGGGCTGGCATGGGTGGTGAATTTCGACAAGGGCGATTTCACGGGAAGGAACGTGCTCCTGAAACAGAAAGATGAGAAACCGACCCGCCGTCTGATCTGCCTGGAAATGGAAGGGAAGGTTTTCCCGCGTCACGGGTATGAACTGGTGCATGAGGGAAAAACGGTTGGGCATGTCACCTCGGGCACCTTTTCTCCCTCACTGGAGAAACCGGTGGCGATGGGGTATCTGCCGTTATCGCTGACTAAAATCGGCAGCACGGTGCAGGTCAAAGTGCGCGATAAACTATTCCCCGCCGTCGTGATCAAGCCGCCGTTTTATAAGGAAGGAACCCACCGATAAATGCACGCTGATTTATTTCTAATCCCCGAACCGGTCGGCGAAACCCGCCTCGCCGGCAAAACGGTCGTTGTGATCGATGTCCTGAGAGCCTCGACGACCATCTGTCAGGCTCTTAAATCGGGCGCCCGAGCCGTAATCCCGGTAGTTGGATCTGGCGAAGCGGCCGAGATGCGTTCCAAAATCGGTGTCGAATCAACCATTCTGGGGGGGGAACGGGGAGGAATCAAAATCGACGGTTTTGATCTTGGAAACTCTCCTTTTGAGTATACCGAAGACAAAGTGAGTGGGAAAACGGTCATTTTTACGACTTCCAATGGTACCAAGGGATATAATCGGGCCGGCGCATCAAAACTGATCATTACCGGGGCGCTGGTCAATATCTCCGCAGTCGTGCAACGGGTGGCGCAGGCCGAACAGGACCTGGCCATTCTTTGCTCCGGACAGGATGGCGATTTCTCCATTGAGGATACTCTCTGTGGCGGGATGCTGCTTCATAAACTTGCCGCCGAGGCAAAACTGGAACTCGAGTTGAATGATGCCGCCACACTGGCCCTGCTTCTTTACCGAAGCAACAGCCGCGCCCTGCAGAAAACAATAGCCCGGGGAGAACATGGCCGCCATTTGGTCAAGCTGGGTTTCGAGAAAGATGTGACCATGGCCGGCGAAATCGACTCGCTGCCCGTTCTGCCGATTTTGAAAGACAGCCGACTTGTGCTCGAAAGCGTTTAATTTGGGCCGGGAGGCCATTTTTCACGTAAAACAGGTGATTATGAAAAGAGATATATTGATTCTGTCACTCCTGCTGCTGTCCTTCACGATCGGAACCGCCGCCTCCGCACTTTCCGCCGCCAACGGGGTGGAGTTTGAACTGATTGTCCGTCAAAAACCGGCCGCTCTTGATAAATATTTCGAAATTGACCGAGATACAATCAATGTCCTCACCGGCCGGAAAATAAAGACCTTTCTTGTTAATGCAAATCTTGATATTGCCGTCGCCGCCGCCGACAGCCAGAAAGTGGAATTTACGGTCCATCTGACAACCATCGGGGCCACTCCTTACATGCAGGCCGAGCGGTTCAGCGTAGAGTACAATCTCCCCGCACGTATCGAAAATATACCGGGTAAAAACAATTCCCTCTATCAACTCCTGATCAGCCCTCGTGGAAGAGTGACACTCGATACGGCTCTCTGCATCCATGATCCGGAAATAGAGAGTCAATACGCCTCCGACCCATCGACCAATTTCAATTTTTACTTTATTAAAAATTCCCTGGCCGATTTCCACTGGAATAATATCAAGAATTATATCGAAACCGATTATGTTCGCTTTCGCGATGCGCTGGAAATAAGCACCACCGGCAAGATCAATCTTTACTTAACTCCCTGCGCCTCGCCCTCCATCAATTGGGATAAACGATTCGGCTACGCCATTGATCCCGGCCGCTCCAGCATCTATACTATCTATAACCACGATTACGTTTCAGTCGATGCTATCTTGCCCAATATCCTGAGGCTTCTTCGCGTCTGGGGCTACGCCCCGCCTTTCCTGGTAGAGGGTTTGGCCGGTTATTTCGATTTTTCCCTGTATGAAATAAGAAAAATCAAAGCCCAGAGTAATCTTCCCGAGATAAAAAAGATATTGACCACCTCGGGATATCTGACCGCCGACCCGCACGCCGCGGAGGTCACGGCCGCTTCCTTTGTGAAATATCTGGCCGACACTTATGGGATCGGCAAGGTCAAATCGCTTTATGAGAGGTCCGATGACCTGACGATACCTCCTGTTATGGAGGAGATTTATGGCCGACCGATTGATTCTCTTCAATCATTATGGCGGCATTATATCGACACATTGTCGCTGAACCGGGCGATCTTTGACTTCTACGCCAATCGGGCCGGAGCGATTTTCCAATTCGACAGGCAAATTGAATATTATCAGGAAATGACCAAGTACGATCAGACACGCGCTGATTCGGCCGATACTTGGAAAAAACTGGCTCTGACCTATTATCAATACGGCCATTATTATCAGGCGGAGGAAGGGTACCGCAGATTGATCGCCATTGATTCCGCCCGCGCGGTCTATTTCCAGATATTGGGGATTCTTCTTCTTATCGACGGGCGATACGATCAGTCCTGGAAAGCATTCGATTCGGTTTGCACCATTGACACCACCTATGCCACCGCCCGGCTTCTGCAGGCGAGAATCATGGCCGTTCGGGGCGACACAGCCGGCGCTGTCAAGACCGCTCAGAATTATTACAGCATGGAGAAATCGATTCCCGGAAAGATTGAATTCCTCCTCTTCCTGGGGAAGATGCTCGGCGCCCGGGGGAAAAATTACGATTCGACACTCGCCAATCGGTACTATTCCGATGCCCTCACTTGGGCTCTGGATCTGGTTAACAAGGCCCCCGATGACCCCGCTCAAAAACTCCGGGCGGGACTGGCTTATCTCGGCCTCAAAGAATATGATAATGGCGCCCAATTTCTTGAGTCAGCCCTTTTTACGGAGCAAAGAACGTACTATCGTGGCGAGGCCGTGCTTGCCCTGGGAAATCTGTACGATCTCAAGAAAGACCGCCGGCGGGCTATCGAGTATTATCAGGAGGGATTGAAAAATCCTCTGGCGGTATACCAGCGTGAACTGTGCATGAAATATATCGATAAGCCATACAGTAATTAACAGCATTTTGTTTTCCCTATGTTCAATTTTCTGAATTCCGCCGTCCTTATCGCCGCGGCCGCCGCGCTTATCCCCCTTCTGATTCACCTATTCTCCAAACGGCGTGTGAAGATTGTACCGTTCTCATCTCTTAAGCACCTCAAAGAGATGCAGAAACGTCAGGTACGCCGGATAAAAATCCGGCAATTGCTTTTATTGGTTCTGCGCATGCTCATCATTCTGGCGGCAGTGCTGGCTTTCGCCCGCCCGGCCACCAGGGGTGGTTATATCGGCTCGCATGCCGGAGTTTCATCGGCGATCCTGCTTGATCGTTCCGCCTCGATGCAACGGCAGGTCAAGGATGGACAGCTGTTTGACCTAGCCAAAAATAAGGTCGCAGAAATTTTGAAAAATTTCGGCCAATCTGATGAGGTAATTCTAATCCCCTTCGACCGGCAGACCTATTTCCCGGCCGGGGAGCAATTCTTCAACCGTGAGGTGGCCTCCCGCATTCTCACTGATTTAAAACCGGGGTTTGAGAGAAGTGAATTATCCGGGGCTTTTAAAAAGGCGGCAGAGCTATTGACCAAAGCAAGGAACCTGAATAAGGAATTATACCTTGTTACTGATTTCCAGATCAATTCCCTGCCGGAACAGCCCGACAGTGCCCCGCAGGGCGTAACCATCTATTTCGTGGATCTCCCGCTCGAAACCGATGGGAATTGCGGCGTGATCAACGCCGACCTGGGCGGCCAGCTAATTGAAGCGGGCAATGATTTCACGGTCAGGACGGAAATCGAAAATTATGACGATCGCACCAAAACCGAACAGCTGGCCTCGCTCTTTGTCGATGGCACCCGCGTAATGCAGTCCGAATTCCGGCTGGAGCCAAAGGGAAAACAAACAGTGACATTCCGGCACGCCGTGCCCACCGCCGGCTTTCACTCCGGATGGGTGGAGATTGGCGATGACGGATTTTCTCCCGACAATCGGTCCTATTTTACTTTCAAAATTCCCCAGCAGTTCAATATTCTCATCGTCAGCGGAGATGCTTCCGGCGGGCTGATCCGTCTGGCGCTGGTGCCCTCGGAAGAGCTGGCGCGGTACTGGTCGGTCAAAAACGTTTCCGCCGACCAGCTCTCATCGATTCGATTGAGTGACTATGATGTCGTTGTCATCGCTGGAACAAAAGTGCTCGGTCCGGCCGAGACCATGCAGCTATTGCACTACACCGATGGCGGCGGCGGATTATTCTATATTCTGGGCGCCGATATCGACGCCAATTACTTCAATGGCGCATTCGGGTCGAAAATCGATTTGACCGTAATCAAACGTCCCCCTCTCGATTTCAGCGGCGCCGGATATTACACCCTGGAGCGATTGGACTACGGTCATCCAATTTTCAAAGCCTTTGCTTTCTCTCAAAAAGAGAACCTGCCGACCTTCAGATTCTTTGCTCTACCCACCATCAAAGACGGCCACGGCAACAGCGACCTGGCATATTTTTCCAATGGTGCCCCCGCGCTGGTCGAGGGACGACACGGCATGGGCCGCATCATGGTGCTGACCGCTCCCATAACTCCCGCCTATTCCGACCTGGCCACTCATTCTTTCTTTGTACCGTTTGTCATCCGCACCATGGAATACCTGGCCGGCGATATCTCCTCATATGAACTGAAGAACTATGTCGGGGAAAAGATCACCAGATCTCTGCCGGAGCGGTTGGTGGAACCGGGCTCGGTGCAGTTGGTGACACCGGAAGAACAGGAATACTCGCTCGCCGGTGCCGATAAATCGGGGCAAATCATATTCGACTGCCGCCCGATTGATTTCCCCGGAATCTACCAGCTTAAAAACGATCGCCGGACTATTGATCTTTTTCCGGCCAACGTGCCCGCTTCCGAAGGAGATTTGACGGCTGCCGTTAACGACCAGGTCAAAAAATCGCTCAGTCTGGAAAAATTCACGGTGATTCCTTATGCCAGAGCTTCCGCGGCCATTGTGACCGAAACCCGTTTCGGTCGGGAGCTATGGAAAATTTTCCTCTGGGCGGCAGCGCTCCTTATGGCCGTGGAGATGATATTGTCGCGGGAAAAAGAACCGACTCTCGAAGAACAATGACACTCCTGGCCGGCGAAAATATCACCAAGCAGTTTGAGGATCGGGTCATCTTTGATGACCTCTCGTTTTCCGTTAATGAAGATGACCGTATCGGCCTGGTGGGACCGAACGGCATCGGCAAGACAACCCTTTTCGAGATAATGGCGGGACGTGTCACGCCTGACTCGGGAAATGTCACCGGGGCCAAGAATTGCACCATCGGGTATCTGGAGCAGGAATTCTCCGGCGCCGAGGCGACGACACTTTTCGACTATGTCGCCGCCGCCCGACAGGATTTGCTCCTTCTGAAAGCGGAAATGGAGAGAGTCGAAAGGGAATTGGAAAGAGAGCCACAATCGCTGAAATTGATCGAGAAATTGGGCGAGCTTCAGCATCGCTTTGAGGCCGCGGGTGGGTACGAATTTGAGTCTCAATTGAAGGCAGTTTTGCTCGGTCTCGGTTTTCCCGAGAACCGGCTCTATAGCCGGATGGCCAGCTTCTCCGGCGGTGAAAAAAATCGCGCCGCCCTGGCCCGAATTCTTATCGGACGAAGCAATTTTCTGTTGCTCGATGAACCGACCAACCATCTTGATATCGATTCCACCATCTGGCTTGAGGAATATCTGAAAGGGCAGAACAAAGCCTATATCATCGTCTCCCACGACCGTACGTTCCTGAATAATACTATCAACAAGGTCTGGGAGCTGACCAATAAGAAGATCGACCAATACTTCAACGGTCTGGAAAAATATCTGACCGAAAGAGAAGAGCGCAAGAGCCAGCTTCAGCATCTCTATCGCCATCAGCAGGAGGAAATTAAGCGGATCGAGGATTTCATCCGCCGCAACATGGCCGGGCAGAAAACCAGGCAGGCGCAGTCCAAGATGAAATATCTCTCGCGCATTAAAAGAATCGAACTGCCGGAATCGCAGAAAAGCGGCATGTCCATCGCGTTCGATTCGGGCGACAGATCCTACAACCAGGTGCTCTCGATCGAGGCGGCCTCTTTCGGGTACGGTCACCATACGGTTGTCGCTGATGTCAATCTCACTCTCTACCGGGGCGACCGGATCGGATTTATCGGCGCCAACGGTTCGGGGAAGACAACGGTTCTTAAATCGATCCTCGGGGAATTGGAGATTCCGGAGGGGTCTGTCCGCATCGGGCAGAAAGTCGATGTCGCCTATTTTGACCAAGAACTTTCGGATCTGAATGCGGATAACACTGTCCTGGATGAACTCTGGCTGATCGATCCTCTTTCCGAAGCGGGACGGCTGCGCACATTCCTGGCCCGTTTCGGATTCCGCGGCGAGGATGTCCTCAAAAAAGTATCGATCCTTTCCGGAGGCGAAAAAACCAAACTGGCGCTGGCCAAATTGCTTTTCCTTCCGGCCAATTTCCTCATCTTTGACGAACCCACCAATCATCTCGATATAGATTCGCGCCAGGCGCTCGAGGAGGCGCTCCTGAATTATCATGGTACTTACTTGATAGTCAGCCATGACCGGTATTTCCTCGACCGGGTCGCCGAGAAAATTGTTGCGATCGAGAGAGGCACGGCCAGGGTCTTTGGCGGCAATTACAGTTATTACAAAGAAAAAAAGGATTCCGAAAAAGAACTGCCGGTGAAGAAACCGACCGACCCGGAAAAAATTCGTGAGTACTATGATTTCAAAAAACAGTCGCAGGCCAAGGGGCGGTTGAAAAAGGAAATCCTCTCGGTCGGGTCCAGAATAAAAGATCATGAAAGGATTCTGGAGCGGCTCGAAGAAGATATTGAATCCAATATACCCAAAACGGACTGGGAGAAGCTGACGGCGGCATACAATGAGAAAAATCGTATCGAGGGGGCTCTGCTCGAATTGTATCACCGCCTCGAAAAATTGCAGGAGATAGATGACCAGGATATTGACCCTGAGCGGCAGCCCGATTAAGAACAGTTCAACCGAATTTTTACTGGCCGAAATCGGTCGCGGCATTGCGGAATCATCGCCGGCGCGGCCGGTGAATGAGCTGGTGCGGCTGAACGACCTGCAGTATATCCCCTGCCAGGCCTGCGGCAAAAGCCCCGACCCGGAGTACTGTTTTTTCCATGACGGCCTCTACCCTGTTTATGATACTCTGATAAATTGCGACATCGTCCTATTCGGCTCGCCGGTCTATTTTGACTCGGTCTCGGCTCAGGCCAAGGCATTTATCGATAGATGCAACTGCCTTTGCCCGCCCGATTTTGAGGGCCTGACCGGGCATCATTTCAAAAGAATCCTGACCAAGAAACGGCTCGGAGCCATGGCGCTGGTCGGCGGTGAACGGGGAGAATTCGAGTGCGCCCGCAAAGTTATTGCCGGCTTTTTCAAGTGGACTGAGATCGAAAATTGCGGCAAAATATTCTATGCCGGTTCCGACTGGAAAGAGGCCGGCCCGGTGCGGCGCGACACAGCCAAATTGCAGGAAGCTTTTCAATTGGGGCAGCTCCTTTATTCCCGCCTGAATTCCATATGACATAACCAAATAAAGGCAGATGAAACTACTCCACTTGATATTATTCCGGCGGGTCTGAGGAACCGCGCGGCACGATAAATGTGCAGCGGAGGGGCACCCGAAACCCAAGTAAATTGGGTTCGTCGATTAAATTCTTGACCCTCCAAAAAACATGATCACTTTCTGCTTATTTGTTGCCGGAAAATGGGTTGGGTGGTCGGGAGGGGTTCGGCAAATTGGGTTTGTTTCTTCGTTTTTTAAAATGCGCAGTTTCGTTGGGGCAAAGTATAAGGCCGACGGTGTAAGATAATATGCCCAAGAGAGTTGTGAAGATGTGACACAGTTTTGAGCGGCATGGCCCGTCGTTTTTGGGCTATTGTGGGCAATGGCCGTATTCCGGCGTTCGAAAACATGTCGATTTTCAGCAAAAAGCATAATAATTACCTTCTATATAATGGGAAAGGTTCCGAATCACCATCGATGCGCTACAGATTTTGATATGAAGGGAAAGGGATTTGATAGCCGACGGGCAGATTGAAGCCGCCCGTGAGCGAATTGAGGCGGGAGTAGATTTGGCGAAAGAAATTAAATGTCGGGTTACTCATTCCGACCGGGGTCGGAATGAGTAACCCGACCTACGAAAGCTGTTTCAGAAGAAATTCCACCAGAAGGTGCATGACACGCTTGGTCCCGATGGTATCATGGTGGCGCAGTCGGAATCGCCGTTTTTTAATTCCGAGACCGTGAAGCAGATGTATAAGAATCTGCGGCAGATTTTCCCGATCGTGAAAATGTACACGGCGCACGTGCCGATTTACCCCTCCTCTTACTGGTCGTTTGCTTTTTGCTCCAAGAAATATCATCCGATTGATGATTTCGATTATGGCCGTTATAAAACATTGAAACTGCAGAACAATTATTACAATGTGGATATTCATCTGGGTGCGTTCTGCCTTCCCGAGTATGTGAAGAAGTTGAGTGGAGACAAGTAAGGGGCAGGAAGATTTTTGACATCCTTGATTTTGCCATAGAAGGGCGGTCACGTGACCGCCCTTATTATTTGCCTGGACATAATTTATCTC
>JAPLUR010000115.1 GCA_026397505.1 Candidatus Zixiibacteriota bacterium | reverse complement strand
ACTTCCGAAAGCGCAAAGACTATGTTTCTCCTGCTAAAATCTAACTCGTTATACGACATTAGGTGTCTCCTTTTGAATCAGCTTGTAAATCTTAAGGATACACCTCTTGTCGTTTTTACACACTTATAAAGATATTACCACCCGCTCCGGTGAGAGAAAATAGTTGTTGACAGAATATAGTATTTCGTCTATATTTCAGGTGTAAGGAATGGCTCATCTTCTTCCCTCGATGAGCAGACTTTCAGAAAGTATTACCGCCATGCTTTTTGATGATTTCAAGACTGTCAAAGATGGGAGGTACCAAAATGGTCAGAAGACTTCTAAGGCAAGCATTCCTCATCACGGCCAGCCTGATTCTGGCTGCCGGTAATTATCTTTACGCCGGTGAAAGCGGGGCCGGCACCCAATCACCCGAATGGGCGACTATCCGCACCGCCTGCAACCGGATCATCCTCAACAATGCCGGGAATATCGGCCATCAGGGAAATGAAGGCCAGGGCGGGTTCAATCTCAATTTCTTTGACGATTGTGACACGACCGACAATGTCGTAGGCGCTGATGACAACGCCGCCATCTATCTTTATGATGCCAGTCCCTTTCTGCTCCGTGTCAAGGGAAATAACCCCGGCGACACTATCCTGAACTCTTATATCTTTGACGCCGATTGGCAAAACCGGGGCGGTTTTCTGCCGACCTCGCCTATGGTAGTAGATTCGAGCAATCCCGATTTCCAATATGTCTTCACCGGCCGTTTTATCACGCCTGATTCGGCAATTGGCGTGGAATGCGAGTACTGGATGCCGCTTCACCCCGATACCTGCGGAATGCTTATTCAGAGAATGAAAATTGTGAACCGGAAAGCGGCCGCAATCAATAACCTGATGGTTGGCGAGCTGATGGACTGGAATATTCCATCCGATTCGGGAGTGGAAAACGGCTCCGATTATGACGCCACACGACAATTGATGTGGTGTTATGGTGGTGAGTATGGCCCTGATAGCATCGTTAACAACGACTGTGTGCCTGCCGACTATCGCGCCGGCGGTTTTGCCTATCTCAATGGCTACAAACTGCCGGCCTATGGCTCTTCCGACCGATTTGGCTTTATCACCGGCATGTTTACCGGAATGAACGCCGACTGGATTGCCCCGACCGGCAACTGGATTCCGCAGCAGTTGTACAACAAGCTGAATACTTACAGTGGTTTTCAGTACTGGCAGTCAACCAATCCGACCATGGAAGATTCGCTGTATCAGGACCTGAGCCTGGTGGCATACTTCGGCAAGAAGAACCTGGGCGTGAATGATACACTGGTATTCATCAAAGTTCTTGCTCCCGAGTATAATGGCGGTTCCGCGGCTCTGAAGATCACTGTCGACAAGGCCAAGAAGTGGTGGAAGAACCGATTCAACAATGCTCCGGTTGTACTTGATCCGGGCATAAAAACCGGTGACCCCAACCAGCTTCTGACCTTTACGGTTTCCAGCTTTGATCTTGACGGCGATCCTATCACTTTAACTGCAACCGGCTTGCCGGGGAGTTCGACGTTCACCGATAATGGTAACGGCAGCGGGACTTTCAACTGGATACCTCTTGCTGGCGGAAATTACACTTTTACGGTGAACGCCGATGACGGCCAGGCGATTGGATCGCGGGTGATACAAATTATTGTTTTCAACTCCACCTGCTGCGTGAGAGTAGGCGATGCCAACCATAATAATATCGTCAATATTCAGGATGTAACTTATCTCATTAATTTCCTGTACAAGCACGGTCCTATGCCTCCCTGCCGGAGTGGTACATCAATGTATCCCGAAGCAGATGCGAATTGTAATTGTGTCGTGAATGTGCAGGATGTCACCTGTATGATTAATATACTATACCATTCAGGTATGTTCTGTCCATCATGCACCTGTCAGGAGTGGGAACAGAAATGCCTTGGTAATTGATTTGATTGGCATCCGGTTGGAGACTTTCGGTCGAGGATGGTGGGTCAAAAGGGACGATTTTTGCGGGCGGCCAGGATGGGCGCCTGTCGTTTGAATGCCCGCACCAGCAAATCCAATTTTGGTTGAAGCCGCGGATATTTTTCGTTATCTTGTCATGATGATGAACGATGACAAGGTAAGAACGAGCGATCTGCCACTGATATTGCCCTCCCTTGTATTGGCAGGGCTCTTTATAGTCACGGGACTGCTGCCGATTGATCGGTTCTGGGGTTTCAATCATCTTCGCTATTTTCCCGCTTATGTCGCCGGCATATTTGCCTTTCTTATTCTGATGTCGCTTATTCCGGGCGTATCAAGGGCTATTTACAAAGCGTTTCGGGCTCTTGCGAAGAATTTTCTGGCATTGCCCCGGTTTCTGCAGATATTTATTGTAGCGGCAGTCTCGCTGGCCGCATTTTATCTATTCCGGGTGCATGTGCATGCTCTTGGTGACGGTTACGACCGTATTTACAAAATTGAGCGACAATACTATTTCTATTATTCCGAACCGCTGGATTTCCTGCTTCATGCTATCTTGTACCGGGGACTGAATATCTTCAGAGTTTTTTCGGGTGAAACCACTTATGTGATTTATAGTGTCGCCTGCGGTATCGCCTTTGTTTTGACCATTTTCCTTTTTGACACATCGGGACTCTGCAGTGATGAACACGGGCCGCTCTTGAAATGGCTCTTTATCAGTTTGGGAGGTTTGCAGCTCTTTTTCGGGTATGTGGAATCATATACTTTGTTCTATCCGGCCATCCTGCTCCATTCACTTTTTGCGGCCCGATTATTAATGACAGGCAAGGGTGTCATAGCAACCTCGCTTCTCTATATTCTGGGCCTCTCGGCGCATCTGACCGCAATTTTTTTTCTACCGGCGTACTTGTTTATGGCCTATGCGGTATACAAATCCGATAAGCCTCTCTCCAGACTGGTACGATATTTCCCGGTCATAGCGCTGGTGGCAATATCGGCATTACTGGCCCCTCTCGAGATCTGGACCAAGATTGAATATGGGAGATATATCACCGGTTTCCGTGATAATTTCCTGCCTCTTTTTTCTTTGTCGCAATATTCAATTTTCTCCCCGGAGCATCTTTTTGACTTTCTCAACCAGATACTTCTGGTGGCCCCATTTTCATTGATTCTGTTGATTCAACTTCTTTTTGTCCGGCCGCGATATCATTTAGAACGGAAGTACAGAAATTTCCTGATGGTATTGCTGGCCTCGGCGGTTCTATTCCTTTTGGTGGTCGACCCCAAACTGGGGTACGCGCGTGACTGGGATCTCTTTGCCTTGCCGGCGGCGGTCGTGGGAGCAGTGGTGATTCTGGTTTATCTGGCAAAGATGCCCTTGCACAGACTTGGTCCTCAAGCGAGACTGATAGTCGGCTTCTTACCACTTCTGTTTCTGTCGATCTGGATCTTGACCAACGCTTCGGAGAAGCGGCAATTGCTGCGGGCCGAAAACCTCCTGAGTCTAAGCGACCGAAGCCGAGGATATGGCACCGAGCTCCTCGCCTACTATTATCATAATCGCGCTCATGATGATGAAAAAGCCCTGCAGCTTTTGAAAGGAATTACCGGACTGGCCAAGAATGCACGGGTCTATGGCGGAATTGCGCAAATAGAGTTGGATATGGGTCAGCCTAATGACGCTCTTAATTCCGCCCTCGAGGGAATGAAAGTTGACAGCAGCAGCCCGATTCTGCCGTTTTTCGCTGCGACGGCTTTAAGCCAGATGGGAAATAGCCGCGCGGCTGTTCCCTATTATAGGAAGGCCTCGGAATTGGAACCAAGAAATCCCAGAAATCTCTTTCTCTTGGGGCAGGCTTATTATGAGGTTGATTCTGCAGAGGCGGCGATAAAGGCTTTTAAAGGAGTCATTGCTCTCGAACCCGGTTCGGCGGCAGCGCATTTCAGTGTCGGTCAGTCATATCTGTCGATGGGGAATTATGATTCCGCTTTTGTTTACATTCAGAACGGTCTGCGACTTAAACCCGATGACACTCAGGGGTGGGAATTGATGGATATGATCAAAAGACGGAATGCGGGACGCCGGACTAATTGATGTCGAGTAGCTGCTGCCTATTTAGGCCGACATGCCTGATCCGTCCCATGTATTGACATTTATCTTAAGATTTCATATCTTATTATAATATAATAACATAATTATAATAATATAATCTTCTTCTTTAGGTCATATCGTCTCAGACAAAGGGAGATTCGTTGATGAAATGGCCGCCGACCCATCACAGAATCATCGAAAGCTATCGGTATTTTACTGATGCCTGCAAGGCTTCAGCCGAATAATCCTGTGGGATAAGAGGCAATAAGTTCCGATATCTTAAATATCTTGACTTTGAGACGACTTGGGATTAAAATGTCGTCCGAAAGATGCTGGGGTAGCTCAGTTGGTATAGAGCGCCTGACTGTGGATCAGGAGGTCGGGAGTTCGACCCTCCCCCCCAGTATTATTCTTTTGAGCCAAGAAATCTCTTTCCTAATCTTCAAAAAGCCGTAAATTCTTGAATTAAAATTTGGAATTGCTATGACAGACAAGAAATCATATCACAAGGTTTCGCCCAAAGTGCTCAAAGGGTTTCGGGATTACCCGCCTGATGAAGAAATCGCCCGGCAGATACTGATCGAGAAGACCAGAGAGGTTTATGAGAGGCATGGATTCCTGCCCCTTCAGACCCCGGCGCTCGAATTTGCCGAGACCCTGCTTGGTGGCGATTACACGACTGACAACCTGAAAGAGCTTTTTGGATTCCACGGCCCCGATGAGGTCGATATGGCGCTGAGGTATGAATTCACTGTTTCGCTGGCGCGATATATTGCAGGGAATCCGGAGCTTCCTCTCCCCTTCCGGCGGTATCAGTACGGCCCAGTCTGGCGGGTAGATAAGCCGGGGCCGGGGCGATACCGCGAATTTATGCAGTGCGATTTCGATATTGTGGGAACCTCCTCGATGCTGGCCGACGCCGAGGTTATTGCGGTGATGGTGGAGGTGATGGATAATCTTGGCATAAAGAATTTCATGGTGCGGTACTCCAACCGCAAATTAATAAATGGCCTTTCTTCCTTTGCTGGCATTCCATCCGAGATGACCACCGATGTTTTCCGGGTGATTGATAAGCTTGAGAAGCAGGGGAAAGATGCGGTCCTGATGGAACTCGGCCCCGGCCGAATCGACAAATCGGGCGACAAGATTCCCGGGCTGAATTTATCCGACCGCCAGATAAGGCTTCTTTCCGATTTTCTCAATATCGCCTTGAGCAAGAGCGGCGATAAGCTGGCGGAGATTGAAAAGCTACTGGGGAATATTGAAATCTCGCGGCAGGGGATTGAAGAGCTTCGCGAAGTACAGGGATATTTGACGAGAATGATTCCGATGCCTGAGAAAACAATGATTGATATCACGATCGTCCGCGGTCTGGGGTATTACACCGGGCCGGTGTATGAAACGACGTTGCTTGACCTTCCGGAGTATGGTTCGATGTATTCCGGGGGAAGATACGACAATCTGATTGAACGGTTTTCGAACAAATCAGTGCCGGCGACGGGGTCATCGTTTGGAGTTGACCGAATGCTGGCGGCGCTGATTGAACTGAAAGCGATCGAGTTGAAACGGGCTACCTCGGAAGTACTGGTGACGGCCATGGATAAAGATCGGATCAATGATTATTTAGAAATCGTGAATGAGATCCGCCGGGCGGGAATTAATGCCGAGTTGTTCCTGGGCGAGACCAAAAACCTCAACAAGCAGTTGAAATATGGCGATCGGGTGGGGATACCGATAGCGGTTATTGCCGGTTCGGATGAATTTGAAAATGGCACAATCACTGTGAAAGATCTTCGCGCCGGCCCCGATGTTGCCAAAGGTCTTTCCGACCGTGAGGAATGGCTCAAGGCGGAGAATATTCAAACGACAATCAAGCGCGCTGAGCTTATATCTTACTTGAAAAAGCTTCTCAGCAAATAGGGCTATTCACAATCATAAACAAATAGTCAGGAGTGTAAAACGCTCGGTATGGATTGTCTATTTACATAGCTGCTGGCCGAGTTTGTAGGCTTTCTCCATTAGAAGCGGCTGGTTGCGAATTTCCCCCGCATTCAAGGCAGTGCCGTATACGATTCCGACGATTTCGGCCTTGATATAGCGGAATATATACTGGAAAGTGTGAATGGCATTAATACCGCCTGAGGTGTATGGGTCAGTATCGCCATAGGCCAGTACGATGCCGATCTTTTTTCCTTTTAGGGCGTTCCCCTGTGGGCTTTCGAGGGCATACCAGCGATCGATACAGAGCTTTGCCTGTGCACTTATGGTGAACCAATAGACGGGACTGGCGATTACGATGGCATCGGCGGCCCGAAGTTTGGGATAAAGAATCTGCATATCGTCATCAATGATGCACTCATCAGTCTTGTCTCCGTGACAAATATCGCAGGCATCGCAGGGCCGGATATTCATCTTGTGAAGATCGAAGCTTTCCACCTCGGCTCCGGCCTCTCGCGCCCCGGCCGCGACCTGATCGGCCAGGATGGAACTGTTCCCCTTTTCGCGGGGACTACCTTTAAGAATCAAAATCTGTTTACTACTCATAAATTTCTTTCTCGTTCAGGTTATTTATATTTTTGAAGTCACTTCTCAGCGGTTTTCTGACCCAAACTGCCATGACTGTTCTCGTCGCTACTTTGTTTCATGAATTCGAGCATAGAACATTTTAATTTAAGGCATGTATCTATGATTTGACAAGTCATTTTCGATTAAAACCAAGCGCCGATTGGAAGGAATGTCAAGAGGCCAAAGAGCTTTAGCGTCGCCCTTACAAAATAGAAATTGCGGGCAATTGAAATGCGGCAGGTCACTATCCCGCCCGAAGGGCGGTATCAGGACCTGCCGCAACGATTCATGTTCGCAAGAATTGCTGATCTGTCGGGGCTTCTACTGGAGTGGCGCCGGGGCCGATGTGGACATCGGCCGCCCACAGTGCCAGCAGTCAACACACCTTGTGGAAATTTCCCCTATTCTTCCGATAATAGAAATATGGAAAGGAATGCGGTATGAACGGAATTATTACCATATTCGAACCCGAATTTGAGGCGCTCAAAGATTATTCCCTGGTGGAAGAAATACAGAAACTGGCGCACCGGAAATATTTTTCGGGCCGTCTTAACGAACAGCAGGTGGTTTTCACGCTGGTCGAAAACGATCCGCTCAATCTGGCTATCGCCGCGCAAATAATGATCGATCATTATAAGGTCAAAAGAATCCTTTTCACCTGCCAGGCGGTTCCGCTGGTGCCATATATAAAGACCGGCGATATAATCGTAGCCAAATATCTGGTGCAGGCGGTTGCGGCCGATAAGAGGTCGGCGCCGATGCTGGAGGCCGATGACCTTCTCCTGAATACAATCCGAACGGTTTGCGATACTCATACCGAGGATCGACCGCCACATATCTTTGGGACTATCCTACACCCCGGATATCTTGAGGAGGATACCGCCCGCATAAGAATCCTTCAGCAGGAATACGGCGCACTGGGGATTGATGCCAGCGGCACGGCGATTGCCCATACCTGTGTCCGCAACGATATTCCGTTCGCGGCGCTTGAAATTGCCGTCGAAGATGCTGATTCCGGAACTGCCGGAATCAAGGAGAAAATCGATCGAGCCTGCAAAGAAGTGTTTGAAATCAAAGGGATGGCGCTGGTGGAACTGACTGTGGCGGCAATCACCGCCAATATATAAACATATTTCCATTGACGAAACCTCTCTCCCGCTGTTTATTTCCCGGAATTTCGAAACTGGAAAGATGATGATCAAGAATTTCTTCTTCGCCGGATTAATCGTATTGATGGCTTCAAATCCCGGATGGAGCCTGGGTAAAAGCCGGTCGATTTTTGAATACAGGACGGAAAACTCCAAACGCACTTATCTGTTCTTCCTTCAGGGGAAGCCGCTGGGGCAGCTTGAATCTGTGTTCGAAGGATTGGGCCGCCTCGAAGACGCCAGAGGCTACCGGTTTGCCGATAATCTCAGTCTGGATTTCACACCTCTTGGTACGGCCTATAAAATTCAGATGGCCAATAAATTCCTGGTTAATGATAAAGGGGGTTATCTTGGGAATGAGACAGAATTGCAGGTCAGCGGCCAGTCACAGACAATTTTGCTGACACATCAGGATAGCAGACTTAAAGGATATATCGACAGGGGCGGGGTTCGACAAACCATAGATACGACCCTGGTTTCGGGCATCTTTGCCGCCGACAACTATATGATCGACCAGTATGAGTTATTGCTGGCATTCAAGGATTTGAAAATCGGCGACACTATCCGTGATTCGATATATATTCCGCAATCGTTGACAACCGCCCCAATCCGGTTCATTGTGGAAGGATTCAATGCCGTCACTTATGGCCGCAACCGCGATTCGGCTTTCACCTGTCATTTCCTCGAACCATTGGACCAGACTGCCTATTTCACAAGAGATAAAAAGATAGTGAGACTGGTTCAGCCGACTCAAAACATGGAAGTGCTTCTTTCGGAGAATCCGCTGGAAAAGCTGAAGCCTACCCCAAAAGCGATGACCATGGCCGACCTCCTTAAGATTACGCCTTTTTATCTTCTGTTCCTGTTAGCGGGGGCACTCCTGACCTTCCCTTTCTGGCGTAGAAATTTTAGGAAGCCGGAGTTATATATTTCCGTAATTCTTGGTGCGCTCACCTACCTGCTGGCCAGGCTCGCGCATGTACCAGTACAGGAGTGGTACACCAATACGGTGGTAATTCCGGGAATTCAAACGGGCGGGTCGCTATATTTATTCGCTATTTTCAACGCCCTTCTGACCGGTCTGGTGCTGGAAACATTCAAGATAATTCCGATAGCGATGATATTTTTCATCTGGAAAAAGAACTCTCTATCCGGGCTTTTGCTGGGGATATTCTGCTGCGTCGGTTTCGGTATTTTTGAATCGGCGGCGATTATCGGGGCAACATTCCAGACCGGCAACATGCCGATTTTCTCCTGGGGAGTATTTGAGCGGATCATCGGCATTCTATTCAATGTCACGGTCGGGGCCGCTCTGGGATTTGGGTTAAGCCGAAATATAACGGCTCTCTTCCGCGCCTGGCTGGGAATGATTCTGGTTCATACTCTGTCAAGTTATCTTATTGTTCTGGTGCAGCGGAAGGTGATTGATTTTGCCATTTTTGAGATTTTGACGGCCCTGATATATCTTCTGGCTCTACTTGTCGTTTATCTCATAATCAAGAAATATTCCGTGCAACCGAAGAGTCACCATTAATCGGATTGGCGGAGAGATACGGATTCCCTTTAAGCGGGGCAAAATTGAATTTGACTTTGGGATTTGAAATAGTTATTTTTATCACAAACTTTTCCGGCACCAGCCTGCAAGTTAACAGCTTACAGGCCGAGGTCGTTATAGGAACAAAGTCAACAATCGTTTCCGAGGATCAATCAATCGGTTGAACGGCAGCGAGGTAGAAATGACAGGAATGACGATTTCCAAACGCGGTCAATCTGTTCCGGCATCGCCGATCCGGAAGCTTATTCCTCTGGCGGATGAAGCCAAGAAAAAGGGGATAAAGATATACCACTTGAATATCGGCCAGCCGGATATTGAGACTCCTCCGGTGTTCTGGCAGGCGGTGAGGGGCTACGCCAATAAGGTTCTGGCCTACGGCAACTCTCAGGGGATGGCCGACTATCTGGAAAAGCTGGCCGGGTACTATCGGAAACTGGGGCTGGAGGTCAATTCTGACGACATAATTGTCACGACCGGCGGTTCCGAGGCGATTATTTTTGCGATGACTATTATCTGCGAACCGGGTGATGAAATTCTTGTTTTTGAGCCTTTTTACACCAATTATAATGGTTTCGCGGTTCAGGCGGGAATCAACCTTGCCCCGCTCACGACGACCGCGGAGGAGGGTTTTCATCTTCCCTCGGAAAATGCAATAGAGAAGGCGATCACAAAGCGGACCAGAGGAATCCTGTATTGCAATCCCAACAATCCGACCGGGACTATCTATACTTCCGAGGAACTGGAATGTCTCAGGAAGCTGGTTATAAAGCATGATCTGTTCCTGCTGGCGGATGAAGTATATCGCGAATTTATTTATGAGGGCCGGCATATCAGCGTGATGTCGCTGCCGGGGATCAGTGATCGAGCGATTATGCTTGATTCGATAAGCAAGAGATTTTCGGCCTGCGGGGCCCGGGTGGGAAATCTGGTGACCAAAAATCGCGATATCTATCGTTCGGCGCTCTGCCTGGGTCAGGCGCGGCTATGCTCTCCCACTTTGGAGCAGGTGGGGGCGGCCGCCGCTTATGATTTGGGACCGGATTATTTCGCCGAGATGATCGGGGAATATCGCCGCCGCCGTGACGTTGTCTATGAAGGATTGATGAAGATACTCGGAACGGTCTGTATCAATCCCGGCGGTGCCTTTTATGTTATGGCCAAATTACCGATCAATGATGCCGAGAAGTTCGCTTCATTCCTCCTGACCGATTTCAGCCATAATGGACGGACCGTTATGGTTGCGCCGGGACCCGGATTCTATGCTACGCCGGGTAAGGGTCAGAGCGAATGCCGCATCGCTTATGTTCTAAAAACCGACGACCTTAAGGATGCCATGGACCTTCTGAAACGGGGCGTCGAGGCATACAACTCAAAATAGAGATTTCAGGCACCCGTGTTATGAAAAATCTTGAACACTATGCCGGTATAGATATCGGCGGTTCCAACATCAAGTATGGGCTGTTTGATTCGACCGGGAAAATAATATTTCGTGAACAGCGCCCGGCCCTGGTGGAAAAAGGGGCCACGCCGCTGCTTCACCTTATCACCAACATCGGTGAAAACCTTCTTCTTCACGCCGCCGAGGAGGAATTGCATATCAACTGGCTGGGGGTCGGTTCCCCCGGCACTATCGACAATACGAGCGGTGTGGTCAAGGGGAAATGTCCCAACATATCGGACTGGAGGGGCACCGAAATAGCGTCTCATCTCAAGGAACATCTCAACCTGCCGGTTTTTGTCGACAATGATGCCAATGCCATGGCTCTGGCCGAACTCCGTTTCGGGGCCGCTCAGCGCTTCAATTCCGTTCTCTGTATCACGGTTGGAACCGGCATCGGCGGCGGGATTATCATAAATAAATCTTTGTGGCGCGGCAGTAGTTTTTCTGCGGGCGAAGTGGGGCATATAATCGTAAAATATGATGGTAAAGAGTGCCGTTGCGGAAACCAGGGCTGCCTTGAGGCTTATTGCTCTTCTCAGGCAATATTGGAAAGAACGCGGGACAAGATGAAAAATGGTCTGAGTCCGATATTCGAAGAGGTTCTCGGCGGGGATATTCAGAATTTGAATATTAAGAAGCTATTTATGGCGGCCAAGAAAGGTGATGAAACGGCCCTGGCGGTAATAGAGGAAACGGCGACTATCCTGGGAGCCGGCCTTTCCGGGGTAGTCAACCTTCTGAACCCGGACGCGCTCATATTCGGCGGCGGGATAATCGATGGCGGCGCGGGGTTTATCGAAGCGGCCGGAGCCGAGATTCGGCGGAGGGCGTTCTCCAGCGCTACGGAGAGTCTGAGGATTCTCAAGGCCGAACTAGGGAATGATGCCGGTTTTATCGGCGCCGGTTTATTAGGCGAATACAGGTCAAAGAGATGAGTGAGGAAATCGTTATGGCTAAGGAGAAGGATAATATTCCGTTGGGGATTAAGGCGCTTGGCTGGTATGGAATTGTCTTTGGCTACATGTACATACTGGTCTCGGTTGTAAGCATAATTTTATCTATTTTAGACCGCAGCTACAAGGATATTGACAAGAATCTTATTTTAGGCATTGGAGGGGTCCCGATACTGGTTTTCAGTCTGGGATTCAAGAAACTCCAGAAATGGGGCTGGATCGGATATACAATCATTATTGCCGCTGTTGTCATTCTGGCAACGTTTACCTACAAAGATGTCTATGGGATTGTGATCGGGATTTTATCTTTAATTGTGCTGGCGTTACTGCTTCTGCCCTCGGTTCGACGTCACTATTTCTCCACCTAAAAAAGGATTGACATCTGCCGAAAATAGGATAGATTGGCAAGAGTTTGTTGATATTTGGCGCCCTAGCTCAGTTGGTAGAGCAACGGACTGAAAATCCGTGTGTCCACGGTTCAATTCCGCGGGGCGCCATTTTTATTGGGTGAATATTTCTGTTGAAATTTTTGCCGATATAGATAAATTGAGGGACGAGAATATCAGGCCACGGTAGCTCAGCTGGTAGAGCAGCTGATTCGTAATCAGCAGGTCAGCGGTTCGATCCCGCTCCGTGGCTCTTTCTTTCTGTAAATAGGGGGGTATTTAGCATCGCAGCCTGAGAACATTTACGGATGAGTTTCATAAATGAAACCTCTACAAATGGGACACAAATTTCGTGTGAAATTTAAGGGCGTTTGCAATCCGCCCTATCCTTTTTCGGGAGACATAATGGCGAAAATTTTCTCTTCGTACTCTCGGCGTACGCCGAGATACATTCTCAATGACGGCTCCGAATATATAAAACCATGCTTTCGATAGAGAGCGACGGCCTCACGATTTAATTCAGGCAGGCCGACGGCAATTGAGTTCTGGCTGTATTTCCTGATTATCGGCACCAGGAGCGATTCCGCTGTTTCGCAATCATCGGCGACAAAGGGGCCAATGGCAACGACGTTCCCGGCGCGAGGTTTCACGATAGCATACCTCGTAACCCTGTCAATGCTGGCCACAAATACGGATTCAAAAAAATCTTCAAAGAACCGGCGAATCATTTTTTCCCTGTTCAGGCCGGTTCTCAGGCGATCATAGGCGACGACATCATCGACAGTCGCCGGCAGAGGCGAAATAGCCTCTCCCCTGCTTTCTGAAGATGGACGATAGAGACGGAGGGAAAGATATTTGTCGCGGAATCCCAGCTTTCGATAAAGAGGCACGGCCGGAAAGACGCCATCAAGCTCAATGCATTTTACGCCCCTGGTGCGGAGATACTCGATGGCATGCATCATCAGTGAAGCACCGATACCATCTTTCCTTTTTTCATGCTTCACAATCAGGTTGCCGAGAAAGCCCCAATCATCATAGGAGGTTGAGGTAATAATCCCCACCGCTTCATGCGTATCGCAGGCGACAAAGCAGCCGTTCGGCTCAAAAGCCAATAGACGCTGAAGGTCGGCCGGAAGATGTCCCCACTTTTCATGGGCGGAAAGTTCGACTGCAAAGGCGATGTCGGCTTCGGACATGATTCTTATGTTTATCAAATATCGCCTCCTTATAAAAAGGGTCGGCAATCATCATGCCGACCCTTTTCTCAGTGACTCATTGCTATCTTACATGTTTCAAGGACAATGCGGCGCCGGACCTCCCTTATACAGGAAGTTGATAAGATATGTAATATCCTGGATGTTTGTAACGCCGCTGTTGTTGACATCTCCGGACTGAAGCGGATTGGGCGCCGGCCCTCCCTTATACAGGAAGTTAATCAGGCCGGTAATATCCTGAATGTTAACCAACCCACTACGGTTAACATCGCCGCAGATCCAATCGCAGGCATCGCCAACGTTGTTGCCGTTGGTATCCTCCTGGCCCGGATTGGCAACATTCGGGCAGTTGTCGCAGGCATCGCCGACATGGTCGCCATCCGTATCAGTCTGGGCCGGATTGGCAATAGCGGGGCAATTGTCGCAGGCGTCGCCCACTCCATCAGCGTCGGCGTCGACCTGGGTTGGGTTGGCAATGGCCGGACAGTTATCGCAGGCATCGCCCTTGCCGTCACTATCGGTATCGGTCTGATCCGGGTTGGCAATGGCCGGGCAATTGTCCTGGAAATCAGGCACACCGTCGGCATCAGCGTCGGGATAAGGATATACCTGATGTGTGATCAGGCGCAGGTGAATATCGCCCCCGCCTCCAGGGACATAATACTCATAAATAATCTTTGCGGCATATCCATCCGATTCGGCAATATTGTCGGCCCGATAGTCGGAAACGACAGAATCGCCGAACAGGCTGATAGACTGGGGAGTTGCCCAGGTCAAACCGGCATCCTCCGTTAAAGTGGCATAGAGGATATAGTCTCTGATGAAAGTGCATAAGAATGACAGGCCGGAAATATGGCGGATTTGCGGATACCGCTCGGCATCAGCCGTGGCTTCAATTACACTGGTTTCCAGATCGGCCAGACTGCCGGTGGGGGAATGCCAGCAAATGATGTCTTTATCATCCGGATCAGCTTCATTCCAGTTCTCGGTGACAATCAGGACATTGTTATTGTAGGCGGCAACCACCGGATACTGAGTCTCAGAGGAGTCATCCATAATAAATGTATATCCGCCCGAGAAAATAGTATCTTCGAAATCATCGAAGCGATCCTGACGCCCGAACAGTTTCCAGGTAGCGATGCTGGGATCCAACCAGTCATAGACAGTATATGTCTTGGCGGTGGCATGGTCGATTTCACAAGTAGTTGTATTGCAGCCATCAAGACCATTATACCAGCTGATGTTGGCATAGCCGTCCGCACTGGTTTGATAGAAAATATGGGGCGCATTGACCATAGCAGGATTCGTATAGGTAGTGCTGTGGACCATTGACTGGAAGCCCCACATCCAATCGGCCTGACTGTTATCGCAGGCAATATCAATCATTTTCATATCGTGCCAGCCATAGCTGCTCCAATCCCAGTAGCTTCCTTCGGTAGCGCTCACGTTACCAGCGTTCCACATGCTCACGAGATAATTCGGGGCGCCGTTGTAGAAAGCATGAGGGGGAACGACGGTTCCAAAAAAGGTAGTATCCTTCCCCCAGTAGGCAAAGGCAGGGTATGTGGCGGCACCGCCGGAGAAATTCCAGTATACGGCATTGGACCAGGTGGTGCCATTATCGATGGAGCCCATCCAAAAAACCGATGAGTCGTACTCATCATATTCATGGGCCAGCGCCAGCATCCCTTTGTTGTTATCGGCCAGCGCGGGATGGATGGCCAGAGTATCGATGGGGGGACGGGCCACCACGACCAGGTCGTAGGTCCCCGACTGACCGCCATAACCATCAACCACGATGTAATAAGTGTTTCCGGCAAGTACCGGCAGGTCATAGATACCGGCCCGGAACTTATTGGAGCAGCTATCGGAATACTGGCTGCAGGCGACGGTAGTGTTGGTATCGTTCTCAAAAATAAATATCTTGGTGATATATGAGGCGATGCAGGTGCTGATATTCAGTCTCTGACCAGAAGTGGGCTGGTAGGAGTAAACCACATCCGGAGAGTTGGAAAGGTTACTGCATCTGCGATCGTAATCATTGGTATAACCTACGGTTGTGCCCGAAGCGGTATAAGGAAGCGATCCGATGACGGTCGCCGTTTCGATAGTTTCTCCCCCCTGGCTTCCCTGCTCAACGGCCTTAGCAACCGGCCGTGTCGGCCAGGAAAAGGATTGACCTCTAAGCGTCAGAGTTTGAGCCTTCTGCTCCATCCGGTTGACCGTGATAGAATTTCCCGGGGTCCCTCCCTCGACCACGGCAAAAGCAAAAAGGATCAGCAGCGAGGCCATAGCTATCAAGGCAAAAAACCTGTGCTTTTCCATGTAACACCCTTTCTCAATGGATTTAATTCTTGCTATTTTCCCTCGAATCACCCGTCCGTTAGTCACGAAGGGGCGATATTCATTCGTCGGTTAAGACTTCATTACAGCCAAGGGGCGGCAGATTGCGTTAGCTAACAGATTTCTGGGTTCCGGTTTTCCTCCTCCTCCCGTCTCCGGGGCAAATAATTGCTCATAAATTATTATCGACAAATGGGACTGATTTGTTTCGTCTAAATGCTCCTCCTCGTGGAACAATCGGAAAAATTTTCCTGTCTGCCCGGGGCTTTTCATACACCTACACCTCCTGTGAGGACAACCAAAACCATGACATTTTGCTTTTCTTTTCGAGCGGCGAAGGATGGCAGATGGGATAAATATTCCGCCAGTAGTAATCATTTCCTGTTCTACAATAATATATAGATTATCGGCTTTTCTGTCAAGCAATAATCGATATGATTTGGATATTTTTGCAGCTTATTTGAAGGTGATTGCATTAAGAACGGAGAAATCAAAACACGCTTCCTGTCTTAGCATCGGCTTGTCTTTGCCCGGGCCTTTTTGCCGCCCTTGCCTTTCGGTCAAGCATTATCATACATGAACAGCGCGGTGTCGGGAGCGCCATGTAAGGGAAATCAATAAAATATCTAATGAGCCAAATATCTGTCAGACCATCACCAAGCAGGTTTTCGCCTGCGATATGTCCGTGCGGCGCATGCCGGAATCAGCGAGATGAGGATAATTAATCCATAGGGGGTAAGCGAAGATACCGGAACAGTCGTGACGCCGCCGCTAAATTCGAATAGAGTCAGGCCATATATACTCCACGCTCCGGTTCCCAGTTGCCGCCATTGGAACCAGTGGATATTTTGGTCCCAGGTATCATAGATTCCATATTGCATGGTAGCATCATCATAACCGATTCCGGTTACGAAATGGTCGGTGCCGCCGTTGCCATCGGTGTCAACCAACAGCACTACCGGCCGTCCGGCGTCGATTTCCCGCTTATAATCCGACCAAGGGAATTGACTGAATTGGTAACTGGTGGAAACCGGACCATAGGATAGATTTATATAACCGGCATACTCGGTGAAAGCTGGTTCGACATCATTGAACCAGCTCCAGCCAAAATAGTTATTCAGGCCGCTCCACGAAGTTCTCATAAAATCCGCAACACAATTGCTGGGATGAGCCCCACCGAGGCTGGATTTGTCCGGCTGGATGGGGTTGGGAGAGTAATCTATCGGGCAGGAATAGTCACGATAATGGTCGCCATAGGCGCTGTTACAAACGGCGCTGCCGTGATCGTCGGCAATCATGGCATTGACCTGCGGAGTTTGGGCGGATGCGTCACCCGACACCAGGTCGGGACAACCATGTCCATCCCAATAGCCGATGACCATTCCCAGCGCGGTGGGGCCGCAGCCGTGACGCCAGAGATAGGCCGGCACTCCGGGAATCACGACCTGAGCGGCGGACGCCGCACGATAGTTTCGAATTATTCCCGGCGGGGGTGTCGGGCCGGTGGTGCTCTGCTGGGCCAAAGCCGGTTCGGCCAGGTTCCCCGCCACTCCAACAAGAATCAGGATGAGGAAAACCGATAGTCTGACAAACCGATATGCCGCATTCATTCTGATACCTCCCAATGGTTTTTCCAGCATTTAATATTTGGACGCATACTTTGGAAGAAGAGGCTTCCAGAAATATATTAATTCAAACAAATAATTCAGAGGCATGAAACTCACCGAGCATCAATTGTTGAATGAAATATAGGCAAATGCGACTATCTGTCAATATCTTATTTATTTTGAAACCGATTCCTCGGAATGGCGATAAAATCGAAGGTGACATAAGGGGCATCAGTTAAAGAGACAACATCTTTAATTAGCATTAGCAGCGGGAATATAGATAAGAGTTTCTATTTTGTTCTTGATAAGTAAGAGGGGGGCAGCCGGGGTGGCTGTCCCCGTTTATTTTTATTAAAACTGCCGGAGGCCGGACTCGAACCGGCACGCACCTCACGATGCGAGGGATTTTAAGTCCCTGGTGTCTACCAATTCCACCACTCCGGCAATCAGTGCAACGGCAGGAAGTTACGCAGATTCGGATCGAAACGCAAGAGATTAAGAACCCCCGGTGTCCCCTGTTTTGTTATGCCTGAATTATATGCGTGTCAGCTTGTTCTCTCTCTTTGATCGTGGGTCACGAGTGACGGGCGGCATCGGACAGGTGGCCCATGAATGGCTGGTCGTCCGTCGGCTTGCAATATTGATTCAGAAAGGCAGGTGTTCAACCACCCGCCTTTTTTGTCTCCGGTTGTGTCGGCTTTGCAAATGTAATTGATTGTGGCACAATAGATGGAGTGCGCCGACAGCGATTCAGAGCGACCCGAAAAACAGATAAGATATGTCTGGTATGGGTTGATAAATTTGGACGGGGGGCCCATCATTCATGATGGGCTTGTTTCTTTACAATCAATTGTAATCATAACAGCGCCTCTGCCAGATTTGAAGTAAGGATAACTCCGAAAACACGAAAAAGTAATAAACCGGGCCGTCCCCAGATTATCGTAATGGCGCAGTCGCGGCATACGTCAATCTCATATACTCGTGATAGCAGTGTCAATCATAAATAAGTATTTGTGCAATCATAAACAATGATTTATCCAACCATGAATGGTGGGCCACCCGCCCGTTTACCGGCGTCGGCAGCTAGTTCTGGAGGCGTTCTATAAGGAGCATCCGGAGCGTTTCGTGCATGGGATGCCGTCACCGCCGGAATTGCCGACGGAGGTATGGATTAACAAGCCAAATGAGGAAAGAAAAGTAGCCTAAATGGTGAAAATATTTGTCTCATTCCTATTGACACAGCCCGAAGCGTTAAACCGATGGCCTAAAAACAAACGACAACACATACCTGCAGGTCTGAGTAACAAACTGCGAATGAGGTATCTTAGGGTACTACTCGCACTGATAGTGCTTGCAAGGGTCGGTGATACCAAATAATAGACTTGCACAAAGCGAGTTCCCAATTTCGACTTCAACAAAACATCATCTCTAAAAGTTTGAAGAGTCCTAACATCGGTACAATCCGTTGTGCCATAGGCAGCTGTCGCAATGAAACAGCCCGATTTCTTTGCTTTCAGGGTTTCAATCCTCTTCGCGCTATCCATCCCCATGTCGTCATCAAGGCCGCGTAGGCTTTTTACTGCCTCATAGCACTCTATAGCCAATTCCTTTTTTCCCCAAATTTCGTGTGCCATTCCCATGTAGTAATTGACCAGACTCTGCCTATCTCCTGATGTGAAGAGTTGGAGGGCTCTCTCATATTGCTCTATAGCTTTGCTGTATTGGAACATCATGGCATACAATCGCCCTCGCAGGAATGCGACTTTCGCGAGGCCCTCTTTATGGTCACCATACTTCTGATCGGGAAGATCCAGCTCTTTCTGGACTGCACCCCTGAGACTGGACACAAAAGGTTAGGAGGATTTGGCACGGATTGGTATTTTGATACGAGGAAAGGATGGTGCCATGAATCCGAAACGGAAGTTCAGTGTGGAGCTGAAACGGCAGGTGGTAGAGCAAC
>JAPLUR010000114.1 GCA_026397505.1 Candidatus Zixiibacteriota bacterium | reverse complement strand
TGCTTTATTCAACTATTTCAATCATAAATGGCACAGAAACAATGAAATAATAAAAACCATCAAAAACATGATACAAAAAGCAGCCTAAATAAATGAAAAAAAGGATATACCAATTTCCACACTAATATTGACATTACCTAATTTGTTCGAGGTTTCATATTATCTTATACCTTAAAATCTCCGACCAGGTTTCCGATTTCTGGGAAACTTAGGGGCTGTCTAACCTTTTTTATATTAATAAATTAGATGTTCTTTCAGGCATCCCCCCTCTGCCCCTTCACTCTCAGAAATGATTGACTTTCACCCTGTCAATTGGTAAATTGATAATTCTAAATATGTCCCGAATTTCTGAAAAAGAGCAGTTGATAATTTATGGGCGGCTGCTGTATGAAAACCGCTTTATAGCCGGCGCGGGTGGAAATCTCTCTCTGCGCCTTCCGGACAACAATATTCTTATAACTCCATCCGGCATGAGGAAAGGCTTTATGGAGGAGGATGATCTGGTTACGGTGGGACTGGACGGGACAAAAATATCCGGGCCGCGGAAACCATCGAGCGAGATGCTAATGCATCTCTTTGTATACCAGTCGCGTCCAGAAATATTTGCCTGCTGTCATGCTCATCCCCCTTTTGCCACTGCTTTTTCGGTAATCGGGCGCCAGTTGCCGGCCGATCTCCTGCCGGAAGTAGTGCTGGCTGTGGGAGATATCCCCCTGACGGAATACGCCCCTCCGGGCACAAAGGCGGTTCCCGAAGCCATCCGACCCTTTATTGCCGGTAATCAGGCATTTCTGCTCCGGAATCACGGCGTATTGACAATCGGCCGGACTATGGAGGAGGCCTACAACCGGATGGAAACTGTTGAACATTATGCCCAAATACTCTATATTTCCGAGAAAGCCGGCAGTCCGAACTTCCTTGACCCGGAGGAAATGCGGCGCCTCGCAAAAATAAGGGACTCTTTCGGCCAGGACAATAACTAATGATTAAGAAAGTTGTTTTGGATAAGGCGGATCGACTCTATCATTTCCCCTTTGATCTGGAGGACTATTTCCCCCGCAAGACTCTCCGAACTTCAGAGAAAAGAACGGCGACAATTGATTTGGGACATTTCCGATGGCCAATTGCGGAGGCGGAATGGAATTATCATGAGTCGCCATTGGAGCTGGCCGCGGCTGAGGATATTATCAGACTTAAGGCGGCTCTGGCCGATTGGCTCAGGAAAGAGTATTCTCTGAAAATCGATCCATACCGGGAGATATTTATCGGACACGGAATCAGGAGAACCATATTTGACCTTTGTCTTGCGTTTATCGAATATGGCGATATCGTCCTTTGTCCCGAACCGGGGCTGCCGGCGTACCGCCGATGCACTATCGCCGCCGGGGGGGTTCCGGTATCATATCCGATATCGGAGCGAACCGAATTCAAGCCATCGTTCAAGCGTCTCTCGGTCAAACTGGGGAAGCTGGCCAGAATAATGTTCCTCAACAATCCCCATAATCCATTGGGGACAGTTCTTGATGAGACCGATCTGGCGGAGTTAGTCAGAGTCGCCTCCAAGGAGAATATTTTCATCATCAACGACTCCGCCTACGGCTCTCTGGCTAAGGAAAAATATGTCTCTCTCCTGGCCATTCCCGGCGGAGATAAAGTGGCGCTTGAGGTTTTCTCTTTTTCATATGCTTTCGGCCTGAAATATCTTCCCTTTGGCTTTGCCCTGGGCCCTTCGGCGATAATCGCCGGGCTGGAATCGATAACCAGGACCACGGGGCTGTTTATTCCCAGGGCATGGGTGGAATATGCCCTCAGCGGTATCAACAGTTACCCCTCAGCGGATTTGACAAACACTCGAAAGAATATTGACCAGTCCCGTCTGACCGCCCGGGAAATGGCGGAACAGTTCAGCTGGAAAGTGGTCGGGAGTGATTCGGCGCCGTTCTTATGGTTGAGGATTCCGGGGAGAAGGGATTCGGCATCGTATGCCGCGGCGCTCTTCCGCAGGAGGAAAATTCTTGTCCTGCCGGGAAATGCTTTTGGCGAGAGTTGTGACGGGTATGTTCGTTTGTCTCTCACGGCAACACCGGATGAATTTCGTGCGGCCAGTGAAAGATTGACGCGAGGACTGATAAGGCGAGGAAACAAGGGAGAATAGGCATGGATGTCATCAGACTGAACAATATGGTATTTTACGGATTTCACGGCGTTACGGCGGCCGAAAAGGAAACCGGCCGGAGATTCGAAGTCGATTGCGAACTGGAAACGGATCTGGCCTCTCCGGGACAATCCGATTCCCTGAAAGACACGGTTGATTATGCGGCCGTCTTTGGGAAAATCAAGGATATTGTCGAGGGAAAGGCCTTTTCGCTGGTGGAAAGTCTGGCCATATCGCTGGCCAACGAGATTCTCAGGGAATTCCCGGTTTTCAGGGTGACGGTGAGAGTACGCAAAGTGGTCCCCCCTATTGCCGGGACGATCGATCATATAGAATTCGAAGTCACCCGTCATCAGCCTGATGCCGCCAAGATTTTAGCCGATGATAAGAAATAAGGAGGAAATGCATATGTCCAATAACATATTCTTATCACTCGGGTCGAATCTGGGCGATAGAGAGGGGAACCTGGTCAAAGCCGCGGAGATGATCGCGCATCTGGAGGGATTTGAGGCGGTGGCCTTTTCCCCCGTATATCTCAGCGCGGCGGTAGAGATGGCTCAGCCGGCGCCGGATTTTCTCAATATGGTCATCAAAGGAGATTACATTTATTCGCCGCTGGAGCTTCTCAACAATCTTGAACGACTCGAAAAGAAGCTGGGGCGAACCGGCAAGGGAAATTATCAGCCGCGATCGATTGATATCGATCTTCTTCTCTTCGGGAAAGAAATAATCGAAACCGAGCGTCTCTCGGTCCCGCACCGAAAAATGACCGAACGTACTTTCATTCTCGCCCCCCTGCTTCAGATTGAACCGGACTTGATACATCCGGTGACAGGAAAGAAAATGGCCTCATATCTGGATGAGGAAGAAAAAAATCAGCTGATTATGTACAAGGAATCATTGACGCTTCATGTCTGAATCAAGATATATCGCCGTTGAGGGTGTGATCGGAGTCGGCAAATCGACCCTGGCCAAAATGCTGGCCGAGGAGTTGAAAGCGGAGTTGCTTCTCGATGATGCCATGAACAATCCGTTCCTGGTTGATTTCTACAAGAATCCCAAGAGGTATGCTTTTTCCGCCCAATTGTATTTTCTTCTCACCCGTTATCAGCAGCAGCAATCGCTTATGGCCTACGATCTCTTTGCCCAGAGAATTATCGCCGACTACTCTTTTGCGCGCGACAGGATCTTTGCCTCGGTCAATCTCAGCCCCCGCGAGGCGACTCTGTATGAGAAGATTATCCCCCTGCTTAACAGCAGCATCCCCAAACCGGATCTGACGATATATCTCCAGGCTTCGACGCCGGTGCTTCAAGAGCGTATCCGAAAACGGAATTATACTTTCGAGCGCAATATTGATGCCGATTATATCCAGCAGTTGAATGAGTCGTTCAATTATTTCTTTTTTCATTATGAAGAGACGCCTCTTTTGGTGGTCAAAACCGATGATATAGATTTTGTCGAAAACCGAAGCGATTTCGAAAATCTGGTAGAACTGATCAAAAAACCGGTGTCGGGGAAAAAATATTACGTGCCGGCGGGGAGCAAAAGCTGATGGTGGAACAGTCGGAAAGAAAGAAAGTGACGGTGGCCCGCTTTCTGGACAGGAAAATTAAGGGGGAAAAAATAGCGGTATTGACAGCTTATGATTATTTCACCGCCCGGATACTCGATAAGGCAGGTGTCGATTCGCTTCTCGTGGGCGATTCGGTCGGGATGGTGCTGTACGGCGAGAAGAGCACGCATCCGGTGACCATGGAGATGATGCTGGCGCATGTGCGGGCGGTGGCGCGCGGGACCCGGTATGCACTGGTTATCGCCGATATGCCGTTCATGTCATACCAGCCCTCGCTGGAGACGGCGATTATCAATGCCGGGAAATTCATAAGAGAGTCTTTTGCCGAGGCGGTCAAGCTGGAAGGGGGCGTGGAGATGGCCGCGACGGTCAAACGGATTGTCGAGTGCGGCATCCCGGTGATGGGGCATATCGGAATGACGCCGCAGTCGATTCACCGGTTCGGCGGCGCCCGGGTGCAGGGGCGCAAAGAAGAATCACGGCAGTATCTCATTGAATCGGCGCAGGCGCTTGAGGAGGCGGGCGCTTTTTCGATGGTTCTGGAACTGGTGCAGGCCGACACAGCCAAGGAAATTACCGAGGCGGTGCACATACCGACAATCGGCATTGGCGCGGGAAAGGATTGCGACGGACAGGTACTGGTCGTCAACGATATTCTGGGAATGTATGATATTTATCTGCCGCGGTTTGTCCGCCGCTATGCCGATTTACCACCGATTATACAAAAAGCGGCTTCTGATTTTGTCGCCGATGTCAAGTCGGGGGCATATCCCAGCGAGGATGAGTCATTCCTGAAAAAAGAATAGGAAGCCCAAGAGGGTACAAAGATGGCACTGAAATTCAAGTGCTCCAAATGCAATCAGGCGGTGGTCAGCGGCTTTCTTAAAAGAGGGGAAACGATGGCCTGTCCTTTTTGCAGCGGCCTGGTCACTATTCCGGAGAATGCAACCGAAACCAATGAACCGCCGACGGTTCGTTCAGCTTCGTTCACACCCCCATCAATGGAGAAACAGAACCTCGAATTGAAATTGACGGAGCGGGACGATCTCTTCCCTGTCTGTCCCCACTGCGGTGCGGTGTTGAACGAGATATATATGCGGACCAAGGGAGTCCCGATTTTCACTGCTGACAACTGCGTCTATTTTTGCCCCCATTGCCTGAAGGTACTCAGTATTGCCCGCAGCCGGATGATGTAAAATAATCCGGGCAACGGTTGTACTTATTTATAGCAGCCTGAATGGAATTGAAATGCTTCACTGGAACGAATATATCAAGATATTTATCGCGGTGATGGTGATTATCGATCCGATCGGCGCCATCCCGATATTTCTCAGCCTGACCGGACAGCAGCAAAACGCCGAGAGACGCCATACCGCCCGAATAGCCGCGTTCGCCATGGCGGTGGTACTGGTAATTACCTGCATTTTCGGCGAGACGATTTTGAAGTTTTTCGGAATCAGCATGGCCTCGTTCCGGGTGGCCGGCGGGATACTGCTTCTCTTTTTGGGGATTGCCATGATGCATGCCCGCCAGAGCACCAGCAAGCATACGCCCGAGGAAGATAAGGAGGCCGAAAGCAAAGAGAGTATTGCGGTGGTTCCGATGGCGATGCCGCTTCTGGCCGGGCCGGGAGCGATAAGTACGCTGATTATTTACTCTCAGGAGGCGCCCGGCTGGGAACACAAAGGGATTCTGATCGGCAGTTGCATTGTCGCGGCGATAGTGCTCTGGATAACGATGCTGGTGGCCATACCGCTCAGCAAATGGCTGGGGCGAACCGGTATCAATATCGCCACCCGTGTTATGGGACTGATTCTGACCGCCATTTCGGTGGAATTTATCGCCACAGGCTTAAGCCAGCTCTTCCCGGGATTGCTGGGGTAAGTAATAAGCCCCAAGTCAAGAATCGCGTTCCTTAATTTCCAAAGTAATACCCCATATAATTGGAATTTCATGATTGCTGAGGGGGCGGCGATCGCTGTGATTAGCCTGATTGGAAAAAGGCAGGCTTATCCTATTTGGAAAATATCATGACCAAGGCAATGATTATGGCCAGAGCGACAATGGAAATGGCATAAGGGAGTATTTTTTTCTTGCTCCAGAATCCGTTTTGCGGCGATTCTTTGGCCAGCGGTGTCTGACGGCTGATGATGCTGTTGCGGAATTCCTCCCAATCGTACAGAAACTCATCGGTGCCCTTGTAGCGGGCGGTCATCCGGATAGCCAGCATTTTGTTAAGAATATTCTGGAGCGGGGCGGGAATCGATTTCTGCATGGCACCGAAAAATAATTTTCCGGCCCGGTCATAAGCCGGATTTTTGCCGAGAAGCATCTGATACAGTATCACTCCCAGGGCGTAGATATCTCCCTGCTTGCCGGCCCGCCGTTCCGGCGGGGCATACCAGTTTTTTTCCACCATGGTATAATGGGGCGGCAAACCGAAATCGGTGAGTTTCAGTCGATCCTCTTTGGTAAAAAGGATATTCGAGGGGCGAAGATTACCATGGATGATATTGTTTTTGTGGGCAAAATCGAGTCCTTCGGCCGCTTCGGCAACGATCTCCAGCGCCTTCTCGCAGGAATAGGTCTTGACCATTCTATCGGCGAGCGACCCGCCGGGGGCGTATTCCATCATCACCACCAGCCGCCGCAGGTCTCCCCCGGCGCCGAAAATATCGATAATATTTTTGTGCCTCAATTTGGAAAGAAGCCGCGCCTCTTTGAGGCCGGTAGAACTCTTTTCGTTTTTCTTTATGACATACCGTTCATGAGTCTCTTTATTTTCCACCAGCATGGTTGAACTGTACTTGGACTCCCGAATGGTATCGAGAAACTGGCATTTGCCGATAAATGACTCGGCGCCGCCGATTCCGGTTTTTGGCACGGTCGCGGCGCGGCCTCGGCCCGACATGAGGTTCAGTAGGTCATCTTTCAGCTCCACCGCGCTCTGGTACCTCTCCCGGGGATCTTCGGCCAGACAACGGGAGATTATATCATCAAACCGTTTCGAAATGTTGGCATTTATTTCGGAGGGAAGTTTGAAACGCCCCATGGGGCGTTTTCCCACCAGTATTTCATAGAGCATGATGCCGATCGCATAAATATCGGTCGTCAGGTCGACCTTTGTCGATGATTCCCGCTGCTCCGGAGACATGTAGGCCAGAGTTCCCATAACCACATCGGAGTGGGTCATCTCATGATCGCTTTTTTTCAGTATCTGGGCGATACCGAAGTCGGCGATAAGGGTATTTCCCTGGCTGTCGATTAGGATATTGGCCGGTTTGATATCCCGATGAATCACCCCGTTCTTGTGAGCATAATCGAGCCCCTTAAGAACCATGACAATAATATCCATCTTGTCACGGGTGGAGTAGTCGCCGGAGTGAATAATCTCTTTGAAGGAGGTACCATCGACATACTCCATAACAAAATAGTACCGCCCATTGGCAATGCCTTTGTCGATGACATGTACGATATTGGGATGATTGAGGGCGGCAATAGTGGTCGACTCGCGGTCAAAGCGGCGGACGATATCGGGGTCATTGGTAAGTTCCGGAAAAAGAATCTTGATGGCCACGGGGCGATCAAGGGATTTTTGCCGAGCCCGGAAAATTTCGGCAATTCCCCCCTGGCCGACTTTGGCCTGGATTTCATAATCCTTGATTTCCGGGAAGGCCTCGCTTTTAGTTATCTGCTGCGTCATAAAAAAATATGAGGATACCCCTATGGGGCTATCCTCATATATAATCGGCAGATAGAGGGGGAAATCTTATTTCATCAGCAACATTTTCCGGGTAATTGATTCTTTGCCCGCATTGAGCCGGTAGAAATAGATGCCACTGGGGGCATTAGCGGCTTCCCAGGTAAGGGAGTGACTGCCGGCGGTGAATTCACGATCGGCCAGAACGGCAATTTTCTGCCCCAGAAGGTTGAATATTTCAAGACGGACCGAGGCCTTCCCGGGCAGGGCAAAGGAGATGGTTGTGGTCGGATTAAAGGGGTTGGGGAAATTCTGGGCCAAGTCGAGGGCTCGCGGCAGAAGCGCATCATCGTCGGTGGCCAGGTCGGTGGAGTGACGGATTTCGACAGTACCGGCTGAGAAATCGGGCAGAAGAGTGATGATGCCGGAAGTATCGGCCATCTCAACCCGCTGGCGAATATGGATAATATTCCCATCCTGATTGATGGTTGAATCGGTATTCACAGAATCTATGCCGACAATTGTATTGGGCGCCACGGCAGCGGCGGTGAAATAAATCGTGGCGACAAGGCCGGAATCGACCGTCACAGTCGGTAGCGGGAAAACAACGGGCGGGATATATGATATTTCCAGACGGTTGCCATCAACGCGGAAATAACCTTCCATGCTGGAGGGTTTTATCGAGCCGGTGAAATCGACATAATTGCAGGTCAGATAAGAACTGCTCAATTTGAGAGGTATTTTGATCGCCGTCACAGGATAATTGTTTCCGTCCATAAGGACTTTGATCACAAAAGACTCTCCGGCATTGACCGCCTTGCTTTCGATCATAATCCGGCCGGTATACCCCGGCGGCGTGGCCGCTCCGGCTTGGAAGATGCAAAGCAATGTCATAAATGTGAAGAGAGTTATCGCTTTTCTCATATCAATCATCCTTTCCCCGAACCCGTCAAAGGGTTTTATTGTGTTACTTTTCTTATTCATAATAGCCATGTTATTGGTTTTCTGATATTCCATTTGCGCAAACCCGGTGCCATAGAGAAACGAGAATTGCGCCATTGCTTCAGGGGAAGATCGACTGTATGATTTTTGAACTACTCGAGCTAAAATTTCGTCAGTGCCGAAACTGATCGCTATAGAGAGAAATGCCCTTTTTCACAATATGAGACGGTGGCCGGACGGTTCAATCGATCGCACCGGCCACTCTCTCGTATCGTGGATTATCCAAGACATCCTTGAATGGGTAACGCTCCACCCTGATAAAGATATCTTATAAGATAGGTGATATCCTGAATGTTTATCCGGCAATCGCCGTTGGCATCGGCGTCATTGAGGACACTCGGAGCAGGGCCGCCCTTATAGAGATAATTGATGAGGCTGGTAATATCCTGAATATTTACCCGTCCGTCGTGGTTGACATCACCATAGTGCGGGGTCGGCTCGGCAAAATAGGCCAGAATCCTCTGCACCAATGCTTGAGCGCTCGATTCCGTAAGATAAAATATCGGGAAACCCAAGACCACCCTCTTAGCGAACCCGGTATTGAAGGCTATGCCTACCGGCTTGTCGTCAAAATAAGAACCCGGAACATTGGATCGAAACCGATAAATTACCTCGGCGTTCGGGGCAGCATCAAACACGGTGATATTGGATATTTGGCCATACAATGGCGCTCCCGGATTCAAATCCAGAGCCGGCCAGTCACCTTCACCATCGGCACCTACAAACTGGGGCTGGGCATTTAATTGAACGCGGGACAGGCCGAAATGGTCGTAGAAGAAATCGCCGGGATATAAATAACTGGGACCGGTCACGCTATACACCGATCGCCACCCTTCCAGAAACATATTCGCTCCATACCCCAGGTACCAGTCCAGTGAATCGCGTGAATTCTTCAGCAGGTGAAGAGTATTGTCGTCATCACTCCAGAATATCGCTCCGTACTCCCCGGCTTTTGACCGGCTCAATCTGGTTGCGGCGTCATCAATATTGAACCTGTCAAATGCTACTCCTTCCAGGACAAGATTATAAAATTGGGTTTGTTGATTTTCAGTGGGGGTGTAAGCATCATAGGCCGTTTCATCAACGAGCAGAAGCGGACGGTCAAAAGTGGCCGGTATGGCGGCAATAATACGGGAAGTATCGGACTGGTTAAGATCATTATCAATGGCAAGAATTGCGTAGGAATATGTTACGTGCGCAGTAACGTCAGTATCGATGATAACGGTGTCAGTGGTACCATCGGCAACCACCTCCCAGTTCCCAACCGAAACCCGCCGCAGCAAGTGGTAATGATTGAAATCCAATTCGGTATTGGCCTTCCAGACAACAGATATATGCATGGAATCGGGATCGACTGAGACGAATTGGGGAGGACGAGGGTTAATTTGCGGTGCCAGCGAGTCTTCCTTGAGTTCTATCGAGGAGTAACCATCCGGGCTAACCGCCATAGCGGAGGCGTAGTATTTTTGTCCCGGAATGAGGCCGGTAACATCATAGTTGCAAATGCCGGGCTCGATCACGACGGAGTCGTCATATCTGCCGGAATATCCGCCGCGGGTCGGTCCGTAAAAGATATGATAGGAACAATCGGGAAGGCAGTTTTCAATCTTGAAACGCAGCGACTTTCCATCGCCACGATCAATTATTTCTACGTAGGCTGGGTCGAGCGCACGGTTGATAATTCCGAGACTGGCGGCGCAGGTTCGGACAACCTCTTCGGCATAAGAAAAATCCAGATAGACAGATGAATCGGGCGGTCTATGAATTCGGGGATTGAAATCCCACTCCGACAGCCCCACGATCGGAAATCCTTGCTCATAGAAAGAGAGTTCATCGCTACCGGAAGAAGAATACGGCCACCAATCCGGGACCATAGTGGCGACCCTCTTTGAGGCTTCACTGAAAATCTTGCCGTAGGCAAAATTAATGGCGCTGGTTATCAGAACTGTATCGACAGGACTCAAGTCGTGAGCAATCATATCGAAATTCAGCATGAATTTTACGCTGTCGTTATTGCCGCGCATCTGCCGAGCCATAAAATCGGAGCCGACCTTCCCCACTTCCTCGGCCGAAAACGGGGAAAATATCAGGGTATAATCGCAGTCAAAATTCTTTAACACTCGCGCCAGTTCCAAAACGGCGGCCGTGCCACTGGCATTATCATCGGCGCCGGGAGCATGGAAATAGTCCTCGGGATGCCACTGGTAGGAATCATAATGAGCGCCAATAACAATATACTTATCCGGATGAGTCGTGCCAGGCTTGATGCAGACGACATTATACGCTGTTACCGTGCCGCCGTCATAATGGTCTAATCCCGTGAACCATTGCGGATATACGGTGCTATAGCCAAATTCACGGAATTTGCTTTCGAGCCATTCTCCCGCGGCATCTATGGAGTCGGAATAAACACAGCGGCTGTAGAAAGCCTGCAACCGGAGAATATAGGAGGTAATCGAATCGACGCTGACAAGATTGGCCAGGGTATCACAGGGGTAGCTGGCCAAGGAGGGGGCCGGCAAAAATGGCGATTCAAGGAAGAATGGGGTCTCTTTGTCGCTCATCGGGCTGACGATGAAACCATCGGCCCGCAGTTGAGCAATCCGCCCGCTTTCGAGCCGGGCCAGGCGACTATTCCCGGCCGAATAGAGAATGGATATCCCTTCCGGCGAAACCGAATCACGGTGATTTTCGGGCGCAACGAGGTAAATCATCTCGCCCGCATAATTGCTTGTCACCAATTCAGGACTAATGCCCAGGACCGAAAGTCTCTGCGCTTGATCTCTATCAAGCTCGACCAGGAATCGGCCGCCGATTACCCCATGAGCATGCCCCGCCAATTCCTTCAGCGATTTCAATTGACCGGCATTTTCGATCCCTACCAGGAATAAATCCCCGGCCAAAGCTATTCGGCCTATCAAGAGCAGCCCCAGTGTAATCAAAAGAAGCTTACGACGCATAATTCGGTCCTCCCGCCGATAAGTAAGATTAATTTGTTATCATTACCGTCAAAAACCCTGCAGTTGCAGAGGCGACTGTTATTGCTTCTCGCCTAATTGCTTCTCCAGCTACAATTGGCGTCAACGTTTATAAGTTGAGGAACTGCTAAACAGCAATTCTTGCAAAATGATTACTCTTGAGCATAGCGCGAGGAATGTATGGCGACAACACTTAGTGAGGAAGAATCCAGTTTTAATATATTGACATTGCTCCATGTTGTCAAACCATTTATGCACAATAAGTTATAATCGTAGACAATCTTGACTGCAAATGACCATCAAACGATTACCTTGTACTCTGATTAAAGACAGCCCGCAAGACCGGAAAATATGGATCCTCAGACTCATCCCCCCTATAACAGGACCTTATTTCTCGTGATTGAAAATGACCAATTCAATAGTAGAGCCGGGGATTGAATCCCGGGATTGAGTATGAGAAAATAACTCCGTTGTTAATCGTGAGCTTTTAAGAATGGCAATATTCTGCAGCCGGGCATCCTCTTCGGCACTGCCCGGCCGTTCATTCATATCTTGTTTATTCCACGCATCCTTGTTCGGGTGCGCCGCCACTCTGATACAGATATCTAATGAGATAAGTGATATCCTGGATATTTATCCGGCAATCGCCGTTTGCATCGGCATCATTAAGAACACTCGGAGCCGGGCCGCCCTTATAAAGGTAATTGATGAGAAAAGTAATATCCTGAATGTTCACCCGACCATCGTGGTTGACATCGCCATAGTGCGGCGTCGGCTCGGCAAAATAGGCCAGCACCCTCTGCACCAATGCCTGGGCACTTGTTTCAGTCAGTTGGTAGAGCGGGAAACCGAGCACCACCCTCTTTCCGAAACCGGTGTTATAGGCGATCCCGACCGGCTTGCCGTCATAATAGCCACCCTGTATATTTGACCGATAAGCATAGATTACCTCAGCATCGGCAGTCTTCTCAAATATGGTGATATCAGACAACTGCCCATAGAGCGGTTCACCCTGCTTCAGTTCCAGATCGGGCCAGCCGGTCGCGCCATCAGCACCAATGAAATTAGGTGAGGCGCTGATCTCAACCCTGGAAAGACCCATATGGTCATAGAAGAAGTTTCCGGCATAAAGATAACTGGGGCCGGTTATGGTATGGATGGTCTTCCAACCGGCCAAAAGCATATTGGTGGCATATTTCAGGTACCAATCGGCGGCATAAACCTCACTTCCGAAATAATGATTGGCATTATCGTCATCAATCCAGAAGATGCTTTTATACTGTCCGAAATCGCAGCGGGTCGGATTCTGATTTATAGTGTCAACGTTCATCTGGGTATAGGTCAATTCTGTCAGGATGCTGTCATAAAATGCTTTTTGCGCGAATTCGGTGGGGTTGATGCCGCCGGCGTTCGTTTCATCCACAAACAACAGCGGCCAGTCGAAAGTGGCCGGGGTCGCCTGATTGATTCCGGAACTGTCGGATTGATTCAGGGCACTATCAACCGCAATAATCTTGTACCAGGTTATCGTATGGGGCGTGACGTCAACATCATGATAAGTTGTATCGGTGCAGACGGCCCCCACCTCCCAATCGATCATATTGCGGGTTCTGACGACATGATATTCTTTGATGTCCAGCTCGCCGTGTTTGCGC
>JAPLUR010000113.1 GCA_026397505.1 Candidatus Zixiibacteriota bacterium | reverse complement strand
CTTCCGAAAGCGCAAAGACTATGTTTCTCCTGCTAAAATCTAACTCGTTATACGACATTAGGTGTCTCCTTTTGAATCAGCTTGTAAATCTTAAGGATACACCTCTTGTCGTTTTTACACACTTATAAAGATATTACCCATTGTTACTCGCCTGTTCCGGTATTTGGGGCAGAAATGCAAAAAAAGCCCTGCCCCCCGTAAGGGGCAGGGCTGAATCTATACTATAATATCGCGCTGATGCCTACTTGGCGACCGGCTCCTGCTTTTTGTCCACGGCCGGCCGGTCGTTGAAAGTGAAGAGCAGTTTCTCTGCATTGGCGCCGATATTCAGGTTGCAGTCGCCGGCGAACTGACCGCGCAGAAGCTCCTCGGCCAGAGGATCCTCAAGGTACTTCTGTATCGCCCGTTTAAGCGGACGAGCACCCAGCATCGGATCATACCCATTGTGGGCCAAAAATTCGCGCGCCGGGTCGGTCAACACGAAACTGATACCTTTTTCGGCCAGACGTTTGGCCACATCGGCCACCAGAATATCGACAATCAGCTTGATATGGTCGATGTCGAGCGAATGGAATACTACCGTCTCGTCGATGCGGTTCAGGAGTTCCGGGTTGAACATCTTGCGCAGTTCCTCGGTGACTTTCTTTTTCATCGAATCGTACGAGGCATCCTCCTTCTCGGCGCCGAACCCCATGGTTTTGCCGTCTTTGATGCGGCGGGTGCCGATATTGGAGGTCATAATCACGACCGTGTTGCGGAAATCGACCCGGCGACCGAAAGAATCGGTGAGCGAGCCGTCATCCATCAATTGCAGCAGGATATTGAATACATCCGGATGAGCCTTCTCGATTTCATCGAGCAGCACTACCGAGTACGGGCGACGCCGTACTTTCTCGGTCAATTGGCCGCCCTCTTCATATCCGACATATCCCGGAGGCGCGCCGATCAAGCGCGACACGGCAAATTTCTCCATGTACTCCGACATATCGATACGGATGAGGGAGTCGGAATCTTCGAACAGGAACCCCGCCAGAGCGCGGGCCAGTTCGGTTTTGCCGACACCGGTCGGTCCCAGGAAGATGAACGAGCCGATGGGACGGCGCGGGTCGCCCAGTCCGGCGCGGGCGCGGCGGATGGCGCGGGTGATGGACAGGATCGCGTCATCCTGCCCGATAATCCGTTTCCTGAGTTCCTCCTCCATGCGGAGCAGGCGGCGCGATTCCTTTTCCTCGAGACGGAACAGCGGAATACCGGTCATTTTGGAAACGACCGCCGCAATATCCTCCTCGCGAAGCACCGTGCGCTGTTTATCGCGCTGGTCATTCCAGTCTTTCTTCATCTCGGCCAGCTTCTCCTTTTTGAATTTCAGTTCATCGCGGAGCTGAGCGGCCCGTTCGAAAGCCTGGTTCTTGACCGCCTTTTCCTTTTCCTCCTGAAGGCGGGTAATTTCGTTCTCGATATCGCTGAATTCCCGCGGTTTGGCGAACGTGGCCAGGTGCGCCCGGCTGCCTGCCTCATCGACAACATCAAGCGCCTTATCGGGCTGGAATTTGCCGGTGATATATCGGTTGGAGAGTTTCACCGACGCTTCAATCGCCTCATCGGAGATTACCAGCTTGTGATGTTCTTCGTACTTATGGCGCAAACCTTTGAGAATCTGGACGGTATTCTCGGTCGAGGGAGCCTCGACCATGACCGTCTGGAAACGACGGTCCAGGGCGCCGTCTTTCTCTATGTACTTGCGGTACTCGTTCAGCGTGGTGGCGCCGATACACTGCAATTCGCCGCGCGACAGAGCCGGTTTGAAAATATTGCTGGCATCGAGCGAACCCTCGGCGCCGCCGGCGCCGACGATGGTGTGCAGTTCATCGATGAAAATGATAACATCCTTGGAATTAATAATCTCCTGCATGACCGCTTTGAGGCGTTCCTCGAACTGGCCGCGGTACTTGGTACCGGCCACCAGCGAGGCCATATCGAGAGTGACCAGCCGCTTGTTTTCCAGCGTCTGGGGTATTTTCCCCTCGACAATGCGCTGCGCCAATCCTTCGGCAATGGCGGTCTTGCCGACGCCCGGTTCGCCGATAAGGACCGGGTTGTTCTTTTTCCGGCGGGAAAGTATCTGGCTGACTCGTTCGATTTCATCCTCCCGGCCGATAATCGGGTCAAGACGCCCGCGGCGGGCCAGTTCGGTCAGGTCGCGTCCGAAATGATCCAGCGCCGGGGTTTTTGATTTTTTCCGTTTCCTCTTAAATGAAGAGGGTTTCCCGCTCTGAATATTCTTGAGTTCTTCGTAAACTTCTTTATAGTCGATTTCGTACATCGACAGTACCTGCGCCGCCACTCCCTCTTCATCCTTGAGCAGGGCCAGAAGGATATGCTCGGTATCGATGTCCTTGGACTTCAGGGCACGCGCCTCCTGTCCGGAGACCTCGAGCGTCTTTTTCGCCCGAGCGGTCAGAGGCAGCTGGCCCATGGTCATCGTGCCGCCGGCCGGCTGAACAACCTCCTCCACCGAGGCTTTCAGGTCCTGTATTTCGAGACCGAGATTGTTGATGATCTCGACTGCTCGCCCCTCCCCGAGGCGAATCAGCCCCAGCAGGAGATGCTCGGTGCCGATATAGTCATGACGAAGCCGGGCGGCTTCATCGCGGGCGTATTCAATCGCCTTGCGAGCCAACTCTGTAAACATCTCGTTCATCTTATTTCACCATCCTATATAAACAATTATTTTCAACTTTGGTTTGATTCATTACGATTTCTTTTATAATTAAGAAATCTCCTTATTCCGAATATTCTCAAGCTCATCCAAAACATCCCAATACGTGATTTTATATTTTGACATCACTCGGGACGCTGATGTTTTTTCATCTGCGAGCATGGCCAGCAGGAGATGCTCGGTGTCTAAATCCTCCGACTCCAGGGCGCGAGCTTCCTCGTCGCAAAGCTGAAGCGTATTTTTCGCCCGGGCGGTCAAAGGCAGCTGGCCCATGGTCATCGTGCCGCCCGCCGGCTGGGCAGACTTCTCAATTGAGTCCTTTAACTCCTTTAAATCAAGGCCGAGATTGTTGATGATCTCGACTGCTCGCCCCTCCCCGAGGCGAATCAGCCCCAGCAGGAGATGCTCGGTGCCGATATGGTCATGACGAAGCCGGGCGGCTTCATCGCGGGCGTATTCAATCGCCTTGCGAGCCAACTCTGTAAACATCCCAGCCATCGATATTCTCAAAGTTTCCTATAAGTGCAATTTCTTTCAATTCTGTTCTGAATCACTTCAATTTTTCTCTCACCATCTCTGCTCTAACAACATCACGCTCGTCCGGGTTCAAATCTTTTCCAAGATATTTTTGCAAATGAGCCGGCTGCGAGAGAAGCAATATTTCATTTATCGACGATACTTCTATGAAATTGATGATGTTCATGGCGACCCCCAGCCTCAGGGCCGAAAGAAGATTCATGACCTCCTCGGAGGTCAGTGCCCGGGCATATTTTAAAATGCCGTAAGCGCGCCAGATTTTGTCGATGATCTGGTTGGGAGCCTCCTGCATAAGTCGGTCACGCGCAACAGCCTCATCCTCGATAATGGAACGCGCCACGCTGCGAATAAGTTCCAGAATATCGTTCTCCATGACGCCGAGCGTGGTCTGGTTGGAAATCTGAAAAAGATTTCCCAGCACATCGGTTCCCTCGCCGTAAAAACCGCGCACAACGACTCCGATCTTGGTGATTCTGGCGATGACTCGGTCGATATCCTTGGTTATGACCAGGCCGGGAAGATGAATAAGCACCGAGGCGCGCATACCGGTGCCGACATTGGTCGGGCAGGCGGTGAGAAATCCAAAATCGGAATCGTAATCGAATTCAAGGAATTTTCCAATTTCGTTGTCGAACTCGCCCGCCAGCCGCAAAGCCTCTTCCGGGGCCAGCCCGGGGGTCAGGGCCTGAATGCGGAAATGATCTTCCTCATTGATCATAATCGAAATCTGCTCTTGATGGCCGACAAAGAGGGCTCCGGCGCCGTCATCCTGCATGAAAGTCGGCGACATCAGGTGCCGTTCGATCAGAAAATCGCGGTCCTGCCGCGAAAGCTCCGAGGCGCGATGGAATTTCCCTGCGGCGAGTTTCTCGGAGTGACCGTAAGCCGAATCAAAATAACCGACCACCTTCTCGCGGGTGGCGCTGTCGGCCGCCGAGGGGTAGATGCATCCGGCCAGATTACGAGCCAGTCGAACGCGGGTGGATAGTACCACCATGCTCTCCTCCCCTACGCCCGAAAGCCAGCCGGTCAAATTTCCCGCCATATCCTCAAACATACCAATTATTCTCCGCTCTTCGGAGCCATGTATTGTTCTCGGAAGTTTTTCAACTTGTCCCGTAAATCGGCCGCCCGCTCAAAATCTTCACTATCAATCGCTTTCTTAAGTTCCGCCTCAAGGCGCTCCTCCTCTTTGACCGGAATCGGCTGATTGGTGCCGGAGGCGGGCAATTTCCCTTTATGCAGCGAGGAGCCGTGTATTCTCCGCATGATAGTCTCCAGTTGGGGACGAAAGGCACGATAGCATTCGCCGCAGCCGAATCTTCCCTGATGGGTGAATTCCTCGAATGTCAGACCGCAGTGGGGGCATCTGATATCCACGGTCGGCTCGGTTTTCTGCGGGAACTGCTGCTGAATTATGCCCGAGAGAATCTCCGCCAGCGGAAAAGGGACATTATCCAGCGGGGAATGAAATCCACGCTTGGCGGCGCAGTCTTTACACAACGAGAGAACCATTTTCTCGTTGTTGACAATCTGTGTCAGGTGAACTGTCGCCTGTTGTTTCTTACAATCCTGGCAAACCATAGTAATTACCTATTTTTCGGTGACCTCATGCATGAGGCCATCCTCTAATCTTACAATTCTGCGGCAGCTTTTGGCCAATTCCAAATTATGCGTCGCTATCAGGAAAGTGGTCCCGCGGGTTTCGTTTAAATCGCAGAGCAATCGGTGCAGCTTTTCGCCGGTCTTAATATCCAGATTACCCGAGGGTTCATCGGCAATAACCACCTCCGGTCTGTTGACCAACGCTCTGGCCACCGCTACCCGCTGCTGCTCACCACCCGATAACTGTCTTGGCCGGTGCTTCAACCTACTTGCTAAACCAACCTCGGCAAGAAGTTGTTCCGCCATGGCCGTCGCTTTGCGGCGGTTTTTGCCGGAAATGAGAGCCGGAATCATCACATTTTCGACCGCCGTAAAATCCTCCATCAGGTAGTGATGCTGAAACACAAATCCAACATGGCTGTTCCGGAAAACGGCCAGTTCCGCCTCACTTTTCTTGAGGAGCGGTTCGCCGCTTATTTCCAGTGTGCCTCGGGTCGGCCGGTCGAGCCCGCCCAAAATATGAAGGAGCGTCGATTTTCCGACGCCCGATTCACCCACGACCGCGACCATTTCTCCCGAATTAACAGCCAGGTCGACGCCTTTCAGGACCTCCAGAGTTCCTTCGGATGTCTCAAAATTCCTGCAGACCCCCCTTGCCACCAGGAGATGGTTGGCGTTGGTTGCTTCCAATTCAGATTCACTCCCTGATAATGCTGTCATAATCTATATACTTATTTTCGCCAGATTCGTCAAATAATTTAGCTAACTCTTCTATTTTCAGCAGGTTATTGTCTCAAAACATCTATCACCGATTGCCGCGCCGCCTGTTGCGCCGGGTAGAGTGCCGCCAGAAAACAGATTATAATTGTAATTATCCCGGCAAAGACAAAATCGAGCGGGTGCACCTCAATCGGGAGATAGCTAATAAAATAGAGATCGGGCGGAAGCGAAATCAGCGCATACTTATTCTGAATCCAGGCTGCCCCCAAAGCCAGCCCCCAGCCAATGATAATGCCTATTCCGCCAACAACTAAGCCGTTGTATATAAAAATCCTGCGAACCGAAGCCGGAGTCGAGCCGATAGTCTTGAGAATCCCGATTTCGGAACGTTTCTCCATCGCCAGCATGACCAGCGCTGATATGATGGAGAAAGCGGCCACCAGGACGATTAAGATAAAGCCTATGAACAAAATTTTCTTTTCCAGAGCAATCCAGGTAAAGAGATTTTTGTGCAAAACATTCCATGGGACAACATCATAACCGTAACCGATGGCATTTCTGATAAGGGTGTCCACTTTATTGGCCAGATATATATCGGTTAATTTCAGGTGAACCGCGGTGACTTCATCATCCATTTGAAATAATCTCTGAGCCGACGCCAGTGATATATAGGCCAGTTCGGCGTCAAATTCATACATGCCGGTTTCAAAAATGCCGGAAATATAGAATTTGGCCACGCGCGGTCGGCTGGAGCGGCGAAGATCCTCGCCCCGGAGAGAATAAAGTACGACCGGGTCGCCGAGATTGACCCCCATCCGGTCGGCCAGAATGGCCCCCATCAGCATCCCCGAGGCGCCCTCGGAGGTATCGGCGGCTGAAGGCAAGTCAAAGGAATATTTCCCTTTGATAATGTCGTCCGCGATATTGGAGGTGCGCTTTTCTTCATCGGGATTGATCGCCCGAATGACGATACCGTCACCTGACGAGGCGGAGGAAATGGCAGCTTTATAATAGATAAAAGGGGAGGCGGCGACAACCGAAGGGATTTTCTCGACCCGGGCAATCAGATCGCGGTAATCGTGAATGGTCATGGAATCGCGGGGGAAGATGGTTATATGCGAGGTGGTGCCGAGCAGCCGTTTTCGCAGTTCCGATTCGAAGCCGTTGTGCATCGACATGACAAAGCAGACCACGGCCACGCCCAGAGTCACCCCGAGGGTGGTTATCCAGGTGGAAACCGAGGTAAAAAAACGGCCGGAATGGAGATACCGGCCGGCTATGAAGCGTTCATAGTACATAGCTGTATCTTATATTGTCCTTATGACATCGTTCATTAGCTCTTACTCTCATTATCAGGTCGACTTGCACTAAAAGATGTATCGATAGTGCCGGTAACTGCCTTTTCCGGGCGCATCTGCGGGAAGAATATCACATCCCGTATCGAATGGCTGTTGGTCAGAAGCATGATCATCCGGTCGATACCGAACCCCAGCCCGCCGGTCGGGGGCATGCCGTAAGAAAGGGCCGTGACATAATCTTCATCGTACTGCTGCGCTTCCTCATCACCGGCCTGCCGCTGGGCCAGTTGATCCATGAAGCGCTGTCTCTGATCCTCGGGGTCGTTCAATTCCGAGAAGGCATTCCCCATTTCGAGCCCGGCAATAAACAGCTCGAATCGTTCGCTCAGGCACGGGTTATCGCGATGCCCTTTCGCAAGAGGGGAAATCTCGCGCGGGAAATCCTTGATTATGGTCGGCTGAATCAATTTCGGTTCCACGAAATGCTCGAAGAACGCCTCCACCACTTTTCCCCAATTGATCAGACCTTCCGAGTCAATCCCGGCTTCTCTGGCTTTCGCCCGGGCGGCCCGGTAATCGAGCGGCAGAAGGTCGGTACCGGTGGTTTCTTTGACGGCATCAATCATGGAGACTACTTTGAACGGAGGTTCAAAATCTATCTCGTATTCTTCATAGGGTATTTTGTATTTACCGTGCAGATCAAACACCGCTTTGCGGAACAGGTCGGCCAGGAGGACCATGATATCATTATAATCGGCGTAGGCCCAGTACAGCTCTATCATGGAGAATTCGGGATTATGCAGGCGGTCCATCCCCTCGTTGCGGAAATCTTTGCAATACTCCCAGACTTTTTCAAAGCCGCCGACAATAAGACGCTTGAGATACAACTCATCGGCGATTCGGAGGTACAGGTCATAGTCGAGCGTGTTATGATGAGTCATAAACGGCCGGGCGGCGGCGCCGCCATAAAGCGGCTGCAGAATTGGCGTTTCCACCTCGAGAAAACCGCGGCTGTCCAGAAACTCGCGAATCGATTTGATGATGCGGCTTCGCTGCGCGAAAGTCTGACGCACCTCGGGATTGACAATCAAATCGGCGTAACGGCGGCGGTAACGCATCTCTTTATCGACCAGGCCGGCATGTTTATCGGGAAGAGGATGAAGCGATTTGGCGAGGAGCTCAAACTGATGCACCTTAAGTGTCTTTTCGCCTGTGCGCGTGACAAAGAGAATTCCCTCGGCGCCGACAATATCACCCAAATCGAGACGGTCAAAGAGGGAGAAGTTCTTCTCGCCCACGATATCGATTTTAAGATAAACCTGTATCTTCCCGGAGAGGTCGTGGATATCGGCGAAGATTGATTTGCCCATTTTCCTTTTGAGCATGATCCGTCCGGCCAGCCGGATACTTGTTTCGGCGGCGGCCAGTTGGTCAAAGGCGGCCAGCGTTTCCGCTATGATGTGCGTCCGGTCATAGCGGTAAGGGTAAGGATTGATTCCTTCATTCCGGAAATCGGCAATTTTCTTCCGCCGGATCTCGATTAATTCATCAAGAGGAATCTGCGGTTCGGTACTTTCGGAATTATGTTCGGGTTTATCACTCATGGCAATGTTATTTCTTTCGTTTGTTGTTCATTTTCTTCCGGATCGCTTCGGCCACCGGCAGGGGAACCAACCCTCTGATAACGCCGCGATTGGAAGCGACATCTTTGACAATAGTCGACGACAGGTACACCCACGACAGTGACGGCATCAGGAAGACCGTTTCCACCGTGCGTACAAGCTTTCTATTCATCAGGGCCATCTGGAATTCATATTCGAAATCGGAGACCGCCCGCAAACCACGAACTATGGCGCAGGCGTTGTACTGCAGGGCCAGTTCCGCCAGAAGGCCGGTAAATTTTATCACCTTAACCCTCTTCATCCCTTTAAGGCTGGCTTTGACCAGTTGGTATCTTTCCTGGTGAGTAAAAAAGGGGTCTTTGCCGGCGTTTTCGGCGACCGCTACAATGAGATTATCAAACAGGGGAGACGCTCGTTCCACCAGGGAAAGGTGTCCGTTGGTGATAGGGTCGAAAGTCCCGGGATAGATCGCGGTCTTGGCGGTTTTATGTTTCTTTGTGGGCATAAAATGTCACCTCAGTCTGGCCGAATTTCCTGTTTTTCAAGATAATCATTCTGTCGCTTTCGGTCGCAGCGCCGGAACGATGCTCAATAATAAGGAATCCATCAGGCGCAAGCAAGTTATATTGAAGAACGGTCTGGATGATCTCTTGGGGAGCAAATCTGTCATAGGGGGGGTCGGCGAATATCAAATCAAATTGCTCTCCCCGTTCGGAAAGATGGCGGCAAGCTTTGATATAGTCGGCCTGAATGATTTCCTCAATCAGTTCCAGCCCTTTCAGATTTCGTCTGATTGCTTCGGCCTGCTGATGAGCAATTTCGATAAACACCGCCGATTGCGCACCATGCGAGAGAGCCTCGATACCCAGCGCACCCGATCCGGCAAAAATATCGAGGACACGTTTATCCTCGATATCATTCATGAGAATATTGAAAATCGCCTGGCGGACTTTGTCGGTGGTCGGCCGAGCCTCCAGGCCGGGAGTGGATTTCAGAAGCCGCCCTCGGTATATGCCGCCGGTGATACGCATTAGAGATCAACCGTAAGCCCGAGACTGACCAGATACTGGCAAGCCAGCGAGGCCAATTCCGGGGCGAATTGTTCTGTTTTGGGTTCGGGAAGCGCCGCCCTGAGATGCATCGCCTCGCTTATCTTTCCGGCCAGAGATAAATCGGCCATGGTTCCGGTGAGAAGTATCAACGATAGCGGCGCGGTGTGGCCGGCATTGAAAAGAAGCATCCGCCGGAAAGCGATGGTGGCAACCAGATCTGCCAGATAACCGTTTATACCGATCGTGTCGCTTTCCATTACCGGAGGTGATGATTCCATGCCGCCGACCGAAACCGGGAGATCGCTTTCCATAAAGCAGTATGAAGTATAGCCGGGGCCGATATCAATAAGAGAGATAAGCTCGCCTCCCTCGGGCCGGCAAAAGTGCTTATAACCGGCGGCCAGCGCCAGTGAGCGGAGCCGGAAACCGGCCGGCCGGGTCAACTGCTGCTCCAGCAGCGATATTTTTTCACCTATCAGTTCGCGATTGTACGCCACCGCCAGCTTTTCAAGATCGCCGTTGAGGGGATAAGTTTCCAGAAAGTACCGGTCGGAATCATCGAGCAGAGTCGAGGTAAATTCAAACAGCGCCAGTTTTTCCGGATCGAGAGTGCTGTCTTTTGGGATTTGCACCGAAGTGATAATGGCATCTTTCTCATATACCGAGAAGTGGAAATCCCCCTCTTCGCCGAACTGCTTGCGAAGGTCCTGCCCCAGGTCAAATTCGCCGAGGAAATCAATCTGGAATTTCCCGGACTCGGAGGAACGGCGAGCCAACTGAAGATGCGAACCGACCGGGTCGCCGCCATAACGTCGGGCGCGTAATTCTACCATGGCGTCACCTCAACGTAAGGGCGGATTTTTTCATACATGCGGTTGCCAATCCCTTTGACCTTTATTATATCTTCCGGCTTTTCAAAAGGCCCGGCGCTGTCGCGAAATGAGACGATACGTTCGGCCAGGGCCGGTCCAATGCCGGGAAGAAGTTGGAGCGAATCTGCGGGGGATAGGTTAAGATTGACTTTAATGATGGTATCGTGATGTTTTGCCTCGGTCGGCACGGGATGCAGAGGTTCCGCGCCGACAGTGCCGATTGTTTCATAACTTCCGGCAAAGCGGCTCAGGGAGAAGACAAACAGAACTCCCGAGAAAAAGAGCAGTGCTTTTAACTGTGCCGCTGATAAACCGGTAAATCGAGCCATAATCTCTCAAAACTACTTGTCGAGGCGATGGCCCAATATATAAAACCATCCGTAAAAAGCAACTCCCATCAGGGAAAAAGTGTCCATCTTTAATCCTTCTTGAAAACCCATGATTCATTGGTGAAATTGTGCGCCGGATTCATTAAATGAAGCAATCGATCCAGAGCCGAGGGCGTGGCGTGAAAAACCTCTTTCATCGGCCCGAAGTGATCGACCAGTGTATCCAGGTGGCGGCTCAAGGCGGTGTCGGTGAAGATGACGAAATAGTTTATGGAATCGAATTTATAATAGAAACGGTTGGAGGGGCCGAGCATTTCCCAATTTTCTATTTTTATCGGGACCGGACTGGAAAAACCGGCGTAAGCATAGGGGACCAGATTGTTCCGTTCGGTGCGGTCAATCAAGAGATTTCTGACATCTGGTTGTTTGGACAGATAGACAAACGGCTCCACCGAACCTTTGTGCCCATAATGTACTGTGAAGACGGCCAGCAGGGCGATATTGATCACGAGAGCGGCAATACCTGAAATCTTGAACAGGCGGCGATGAACGGGGGCAATCCGATTCCCGGAAAGCCAGCTTTCCAGGCCGATGGTTCCCATGACGATGAGCAGAGGAAAGATGGGGATAAGAAAGCGCTCTTCCTTATGTCTGATGAAACTATGTGCGATAAAGAATAGCGCCGCCGCCGAAAAGATTATGAGATGCCGGGCAACGATTCTCCTGCGGAAAAAGGAAAAGATGAAGTAGAAGGAGAAAGGCGGGATGAGGACGGCCAGGACAAGTACGGCATAAGTCCAGAACGGCTGCGGAATCGGCGGAGCGCCGGGCGGATAGATGACGCTGCTGAGAATATTAATGGTCGATCGCCCGAAGCCGCCCAGATATATCATATCGAGCGTGCCGCTGAAAAGAAACATCGCCAGCAGACCGGAAGCAAAATAAAGCGCCGGGCGGATGTTCCGGGTCAGATACCATGCAGCCCAGGGGATCATTATCACCGCCAGAGCGGCATTGAAGCGTATCATCCAGCTTAGGCCGGCCAGCAAACCGGAAACAATCATCAGGCGGCTGTCATTTTCCTCCGTGCCTTTCCAGGCAAAGAAGAGTGCCGGAAGCAAGAAGTCAGCGGAGACCTGCTCGATCAGGTTTCGCACCGAGAGATAGGGCATCAGAAAATGCCCGGCCAGTATCATCCCGGCCAGCAGGGCATAATTGCTTTTCCCGGTCGCCCGATGGACATATTTATAGCCGAACCAGACGGTCAGGAGAGAAAGAATCGCATGCACCGCTCTGACGAAGTACATCATGCCGTCGAGATTCTCTATTCCAAGCGCTTTGAGCACGGTCATCTGGGTATACAGAAAGAGCACATAGAGCGGCGAGCGGCCGATATCACCCGGCTGGACGGCATTCCACTTCAACAGGCCGTCTTCGTTGAGCAGTCCCGATTGGATGCCGTCATAAGCAACCTGGACGGTTTCGTAATGGTCATCCGAAGCCATGTATCCTTTGGAATAGACTACCGCTATGAGACGCAGAAGCAGCGCCACTGTCAGGCAGGTCCAGAGGGGATGTCTTTGAATGAATCGTTTCATTTGCTCCCTCTTCTGACAACCAGAAAGACCCCGGCCAGAATTAGAAGCGATCCAATCCCGGCCCGAAATGATAATCTCTCGGACATGAAGAAATATCCCAGGATAAGTGCAATGATCGGAGTTATGAATCCGATCTGGGAGACAATAATAGCGCGCAGTCTTTTCAGCAGCCAGTAGTATCCGAGAAAAGCCACGACGGTGCCGAATACGGCAAGATAAAACAAGGCGGTGACCGATTTGAAAGTTATCCGGAAAGCATTCAGCGGCTCGAAAATGAAAGCAGTCAAAACAATAATAAGAGCGCCCAGAATCATCTGGATGGAGGCCATGACGGCAATATCATATTCCTTGAGACGGGCGCGAATGTAAACTGTCCCGTAGGCCGAGGCGGCTGCGGCCAGAAGGACAAGCAGTGTTCCCAGAAAAACAAATCTGGACTGGAGCAGAGAGTCGTAGGAGACAACGGCGGTACCCAGAAAGCCGATTACCAGACCGACCCATCCCCAAAGGTTGAGAGATTCCTCGCGCAGCATGAAATGAGAAATGCCGGCCACAAAAAAGGGAAAGGAAGCAAAGAGAACGGCCGTCAGAGCCGAATCGATGTAAACCTCCGACCGATAGACAAGCATATAACTGAGACCATACATGAATATGCCGGGTATGGCCACTTTCCCTAATTCTTTCCAGGAGCGGGGGAATTTGGCGCTTCGAAACCGGCTGATTACAAGAACCATCAGGCCGGCAATCACAAAACGGAGCCCGGCCGACCAGAGCGGCGGAGAATCCTCCAATCCGACCTTTATGGCCATCCAGGTTGAACCCCAGATAAGACAGAGAAGCGTATATATCAGAATTGCCATGCCGAGGAATTAACCGTGCCGGGCGGTTAATGTCAATCCATTATTGTGCGGCGCCTTGGGGAACTCGCGCATTCATAAAAGAATCCCGGTGGCGATATTCATTTCCATCGTCACCGGGATTGAAAGAGATATGCCCGGGTTCTTAAGGCCCGGTGGGTATTTCACCGCCCGGTGCTCCCTGTGGAGCGGGCGGCTGGGACATATCCAGAACCGACCGTACCAGGGGATCGCTCAGATTAATCTTATAAGCGGCGTACATCTGTGTGGCCTTGATTATCTCCGAAGATCGCTTGGTATCAAAGAGAACCTGCATTAACTTGCGATAGGCATAGGCGCTGTTGGGATTGGCATCGAAAGCCTCCCACAGCAGGGCCAACCCGCCCTCAACATCGCCGCGATAATATTTCGCCAGCCCCAGATCCTGGATGTAAAAGAGGCTGGATGGATTTCTCCGGTGCAAATCGGCCAGTGTCCGCTCCATACCGGCGAGGACGCTGTCGGCTTTAGCCGTATCGCCATCCTTCTTATATTCCTGGGAAAGGGTGACATAAGCCTGGAAAAATTCGGGGTATTTATCGACAATGAAATGAAGCATCTCCAGACCCCTTTCTTTCTGCCCGGTTCTCTGGAATTCATCATATATTCTCAGAGCATTGAATCCCAGCGTGAGCATGACTCCCGAGGCGTTTTCATCCCGAAATATGGTGGGATCATTCAGGCCGTCATATTTATAGACTTCGGTGAACAGCCGATGGCCGCTTTCGACGTCAATTTTGCGCCCCGGCGGATTTTTCACCATCTTATAAAGCATACCGTCGGCAATCGACAGGTCGCGCAGCTTGAGCGGCGATTCGGCATACGGCTCCGAGGAGAAATAAACGGGGTTTTTCCAGTTGTTGGTCAGGACCACGTCATCCATCAGCATGTCCTGAAGTTTCATCACTCTTCCCTCATAGGGGAGAGGAATCAAATAGGTTTTCCGTTTCCGCGGACGGTCATAGAACGTCTCTTTCGGCCGCATGATCTCCTCGCCATCGTAGTCAAAAGGATACCAGTATATCTGGTCGTCCGTGAGCGATAACGGCACCCCGTGATCTTTCATTTGGGCCACGTACCAGTCGGTATTGAAAAGGGAAAGATTGACCACATGAACGTCTTTACGGAGGCCATACACCGCTTGTACGCACCATAAGGGGAAAGTATCGTTATCACCGGATGTGAAGAGTATGGCGTCCTTTTCGCATGTCTGGAGAATATTATAAGCGTAAATGTAAGGGTAATAATTTCGGGAACGGTCGTTCGTGAAATAGTTATGCGCCAGAGCCAGCGAAGGGAGGAAGATCATCAGCGACATGGCCAGCATGGCCGGTCTTTGATAGGCCGCCGGCCGGGCGCTTGCGGTTTTGGCACGTACCCATTCCATCAGGGCGGCGGCCCCTATCCCGATGGCGAGGCCAAAATAGATGAAGGCCGGGGTGAAGAAATAATCCCGGTTTCTCACCTCAAGATAGGCATCACCTGTCCGCTCATTGTATTTGATACCGTCGGCGAAGTTCATGTAAAGAACCAACCCCACCGTCGCCAGGAGAAGGAAGATCAGAAACGGCAGGCCGATCTCCATTTTCTTCCGGATCATGAAAACGACTCCGAAAAGTCCCATCAGGAAAAGCAGGCCGAAGACTTTGGGATTGCTGTACTGGTCTTCGAAATAGCTCCAGAAGCCCATATTGGCATGCCGTCCGAATTGATGCGACCAGGTGCCGCGCCGTTCGAACATGCGGTCCACCATCGATTGTCGGCCGTACTGCTTGCGGTCCAGGAAATCGACAAAGGACTTAAAGCTCCGGGAGGTTTTATTCATATCGATTTCCGGGTCGAGCGCGGAACGGATGGGAATGAGCAGATGGAAAGAAAAACCAATCACGGCCACAAGAATAATTATGATACCGGTTCGCCATTCCGATTGGCGGAAGAAATAAGCGGCCAGCAAAAGCACGAGTGAACCGCCGATTATTCCAAAAAGGAACTCGTAGAATCCGATCATAATCATGGAGAAGGCGGCGATACCGATCAGGATCGGCCAGTTGATATGACGGTAAACCATGATTGCCACGATGGTCAGGAATATGATCGAAAGGGCAATGAAGGCCGGGAATCCGCCGCGCCCATTGGAGACCATGATAATGGCCAGCAATTCGGCCACAAAAAAGGCACAAAGGGCCACCCAGGCTCTGGGCGGGGCATCTTTTTTGAGGATAAAGAAAATCGCCGCCACCGGGATGATCAGAAAAGTGGCCAGATGGGCGGCCACGCTGAGCATGCCCAGATAGCAGGCCAAAATTATTATTCGATTTCCTTTGGGCGTGTCGCGATGTTCATAATATAAAAGCAGCAACCATAGAATCATCGTCATCAGCATCATCGAGATGCCAAAGACCTCGGCCTCCACGGCATTGCCCCAGTGCGAGGCAGAGAAGGCCATAAAAAAAGCGCCAATGGTGCCACCGAGGTAAGCAATGACGCGCTTCCAGCCGTCAAATTCGGTATTGGCATACCAATATTTTATCATCCGAACCACCGACAGATAGCCGAAGAAAGCGACAAAGGCGGAGCCTATCACGGAAAGCATGTTTATGCGGAAAGAGATATCGGCGGCAATAGGGAGGACAGAGATTACTCTCCCCAGAACGACAAATAGCGGCCAACCCGGAGGATGCGGGACGCCCAGAGTATAAGCGCAGGCGATAAATTCCCCGCAGTCCCAGAAAGAAAGAGTCGGCGCAACTGTCATTCTATAAATGACAAAACTGAAAAGGAAGACCAGACCGGCAATGATGGCGTTGGTCCGGTCAAAACCTTCTCCGGGCAAGTATCGTTTAATCTCCAATCTTCCTCCTAAAGCTCAAGACAGACCTTCCGATATACAGGAAGAGCCTGAAAATTATACAAATTCTGAAAATATTGGCACAAATATAAGAAGAATAACAGAATTCACAACATTTTTCTGAACCTGTTTATCCCCCGGGAGATAGGTTTATTGGAGGTAATATGTTTATCTGGTGTACAATGTTGTTTCTCTTGGGCATAGCCGCCTTCCTGGATTCTCTTTTCAATTATGGAGAGATTTTCCGGCAAATCAATTCGGTCCTTTTTATGTTTATTTCGCTTGGTCTCCTGGTCAGGACAACCACCAAGATGAAAGCGCGAAAGATCGAAAGCTACGAAAATCGAATTGGGAGTCTGGAATCAGAGTTGCGGGCTATCAAAACAGAGCGGGAGAAAACGCCGGCTGAATATTAATCGTTATCCCGGAAGGCGATACCCTTCCAACTCCTGGAGTTTCAATCGCACTTCGCCCACAAAGGGGTAGTTGCCGAATTTCTCCAGAAGCGTTTTATAGATTTCGGCCGCCTGCTTTTTGCCGTCTATTTTGCCGAAAAAGATATCTCCTTTGAGCTTCAAACAATAGGGAAAGAAGTAGTTCTGGGGGTACAGCTTCTCGGCTTCATCGATCGTCCCAAGCGCCCTTAGTGTATCCCCCTGTCCGATATAGAATTGGGCGAGTTTGTAAATTGCCGGGCCGGAAAGAGGGGATTCCCCAACGGCAACTATTGCCTGAAGGCGGTTTTCGACCGAATCGGGCATCAAACGATTTTCGAAAAAGAGGGCCTCGGCATAAGGGGTCAGCACATCGGGGGCGGAACCCGATGCCTCACCAATAATCAGGCTGTTGACCAGAGCATCATTGACATAGAAACCGCGAGGATAGGTTTCAATAACTTTCCTGAAAGCGATATTTGCCTCATCGAACTGATGCCGAAAGAGCAGGATCATGGCCACGGCATAGTCGGCGAATTCCCTCTCTTCTGTTTTGATCCGTTCTCGCTGCAGATTCAGGAAAGCGGCTTCCGCCGAATCGAGCTTTCCCTCTACCAGGAGCATTTTGGCCATTTCCAGGGCAGCCCGAACATTATAAGAGGAAAAGGCAAAAGCCGAGGAGACGATCCGATAATAGACGCGGGCCGAATCGTATTGGCGAAGGTTATAGCGATAGATATTTCCCGTCTCCAACATCGCTTCGGCCTGATCTCTGGGTTGCGGGTACCTGGCAGCGATCTCTTTATATTGGGCAATCGCCTGCGGAAAGCGTCCCACCCCGGCCAGCGCCTCGGCATAGTAGAATTTATATTCCGATAGTGACCAATTGGAGGCATACTTGCGGTCGATATATTCCGCCGTTTTCAGCACCTGTTCATACAATTTTCTTTCGCGGCATTGCCGCAGGTATATAAAAAGCTCGCGCCCGTCGCTCTGTGTGAGCGAATCAAGAAGGATCGTGACATTGTAGGCCTCGGCATACTGATTATTCTTTATATAAGCCTCATTGAGCATCCTCAGGGCCGGAATTTTATTCGGCACGGAATCGAGAACCGTCTTTAGCCCCCGAATCACTTCCGGCGGTGCCCCCTGTAACCGGATCATCCCGGCAATCTTGCGGTCAACATCCCGTGCCTTGGCGGTATCGTTTCCCAGTCCCCGGAAACATTCCAGAACAGCATCATAATAGGCCCCCTTCATCTCCAGTAGGGAGGCCATCTCAAGGCCAAAAAGGTTATTATTTTTGAATTCCTTTCGTTTTTCCTGAATCAATTTCAAGGCCCGGTCCCCTTCGCCGTAGTTGATGAGTAGATGCAACGTGGAGTAAACGATATCAGGATTGTCGGGGAAAAGCCGTTCCGTCTCCCTGACTTGTTCGTCAATAAGGGAGTCGGCGCCCATCCGGAGATAGAGATCAAGCAACAGATATTGATTTCTATAATCCGATGGTTTTCGGGCTAATCGGTCGCGCAATAAAGCTTCCGCTCTGGCATTGTCTTTGAGCGCCCCATAGCAGTTCAACATGAGATCGACCAGGGTTTCGTTATCCGGCTCCTCGGCGTAGTAAGTTTCGAGCAGATTAATGGCGCTGATATAAGCCCCCTGCGCGATAAGCTGCCGAACTACGGCCAGCCGGCCATCCCGGCCGGAAATGACCGATTGGCTGTCGCCGGGGAGGATGCGGGTAGGAGGTTGCATCGGCTCCGACTGAGCCGCCACAATCGGTACGCCCAGAGCGACCCATATTCCCAAAAGAAATAGAATTGCTTTACTTATTTTCATAATCTGGGGTGGCCGGAGCGGATTCGGTTTTCTCGAGGAGGGCCTTAAAATAGGCTTTTATATGCTGTTCATATTCGGGGGGATAGCTTTCATCGAGAAATTGCCGCAATTTATCCTCAACCTTAAGTCCGCCCTGAAGCTGATCGCCCGATAGAGCCGGCGGCGAATTGCGCAGAATATCTTTTCCGGTCTCAGCTTTGCGCTGTTCGGTGAAATCCTTTCTTTGCATGGTGCGGGCGGCATCGAGCATGCGGGAGTACACTTTAAGCTGACGCTCCAATGTCTCCTGACCGACCGGGCCGGAACTTAGTTGATCGACGATCTCTTCCATATCTTTCGAGATGGCGTCCAGACGGCCAAGCACCTCGCGGCTGTCGCCGAATTCCTGCTCGAGTTGCTCCAGCGATTTATGGATTCCATCCTGCTCGGCGGCAAGGCGCTGCATTGCTTCACGGTCGCCGGGGCTTAAGTCTTTTGGGTTCTGGCACTGCGACTGGGTTTTCCGATTCAGCATATCCTGACGGTCGCAGAGGGAGTTGAGTTTCTGGGTCGGCTTATTGCACGAACCACCCTTGTTGCAATTTTTTTGAGATTCGAGCGCATCAAGCATCCGAACCGCCGCCCGGTTGAGATTATAGAGCGCCTCCTGCTGATAAGTGCCTCCCTCGGCTCCGAAGCGGTTGGTAAACTTGTCGATCGAAAGGTCCATATTGGCCATAGCCTTCTGGACAAGATTATCCAATTCCGCGGCGATAAAAGGAGACTCTTTCCCCATTTCGACGATTCTTCGGGCCAGCCCGCCCACCGATTCTTTCAAAACCTGTTGCTGCGCGGCCAGATCGCGAAGGACCTCGGATTGACCCTGAATCATCGCCGCCTGGTCGATCAAAACCTCCTGATTGTCGGAAAGGTAGTTGATATCATCAATCGCCTCGCGCATCTTGCCGGCAATTTCACTGTCGCCCCCCTGACACATGCTGGCCTGACCCTTCTGCATGGAATCGAGCATCGAAAGAAGTTTGGAAAGGGCCTGCTTGCCTTCATTGAGGGCAGGGTCTTTTTTCTTACCGGAAAGATTCTGAGACATGTTTTCCATATTCTGCCCGGCATCATTCTGCTCCACCGCCTTGCAGAATTGATCCGCATCCTGGGCCTTGCTGTAAGGGGTCTCTTTAAGCATCTGCCGCAATTCCTGAGCCTGGCGTTTCAGATCATCAAGCTGGTCTTTCACTTTCTTTTCTTCGGGAGCAAGTGAGGGGAGTTTCTCGGCGGCCGAATCCGAGGTATTTTGATTCATCTTCTCCTGTTTGGCGGCCAGCTCCCTGGCTATCTCGGTCAGAGCATTAACCTTCTGCTCGATTTTCATTTTCTTAAGAAGGGCGATCGTACGGTCCAGCCGCTCCATCAATTCCTGCTGGGAAAGCTGAAAATCTTTAAGCGCCTGTTCCAATTGTTTGGGATCCATTTTCTTGAGCGCTTCCATCAATTTCAACCTTGTCTCGCGCATTTCCGGAGTGGCGATCTCCTCGAACAGCTTCTGAATTTCCACCAATTTTTCCAGGACTTCCCGGCTGGTGGCGCGATTTTCCTGCATCTTGTTGACCAGATTTTCCATTTGTTTGGCCGCATCCTGAACCTGTTTCTCTACATCACCCTGCTTATTGGCGATTTCCTCAAGCTCCTGCTGGTGCTGCCAGGCAAGCTTCTTATCGCCGCTGTTTTTTTCCTCCTCAAGCTTGCGGGCGATATTTGTCAGCCGTTCCGCCAGTTCCTTCTGCGCCTTCATCGATTCTTCCGCCCGGTCGATATTCTGGTTCTGCTCCCGCTCGGTCTGCGAAATGATCTCATCCAGAGAGGGGAGACGGGCGATATACTGCCGCGACACGGTCACCTTCGGGCCGCTGATACGGTCGTTATCGGCCAGCTCGAAATGATACTGCACGTAATCGGAGGGCTGAAGGTAGAGCGGCTCGATATCCCAGGCGAAATCGATTTCACCCTCGGTTTTGATCCGATCGGAGAAATGAAGCACGGCGATTTTTTCTTCACCTTTATTACCGCCGGAAATGATATTGTACTTCAGAATCAACGAGGAGAAACCGTAATCATCGGAAATGCGCAGCAGAAGCGGAACAATCATATCCTCGTTGAGATTCATATCACCGCCGGGGCGGATTACCTCGATAACGGGGTAATCGTCGGGGATAGCCGTAATCTTGTATTCGATCGGGTCGGGGTTGACCTCGTTCTGCTTATCCATCAGATGAATTACATACCGGCGGTCTTTTTCCACCCGGAACGATTGTTCGGCCGTTAGGCCGTTTATCTCAAAAGGCGAGCGGGAGGAATCTTCAAATAACATCTCGGCTTTGACAGAAGGGAGATTGGTCTCGATTTTCATGGTAACCCGTGTTCCCAGGACAGCGGAAATGTTGCCGTCGTTTTCATCGATGACCGCCGGGGCAAGGCCGGTATAATCGGGGTAGAAGAGCGAAAGTTTGATCCCGGTCACACGCGGACGATCGACCACCTCGATATGAGCGGTTGGAGTAGTAATTCTTCCGGCGCGGACATAATATTCGAGCGGCCGCCGAGCCTGCTTGACAGTCGTGAGTATCAGTGCCGAGTCGCCAAACGATGAAGGATGATGTGCGATTCCGATCAGATTGATTTCGGTTTTCTGCCAGTTTCCCTCGGTGAATCGGTAATAAACCACAGCCTTATCGGGGAATTTGTCCCCTTTTATCACTGCCCCGATATCGATATCACGGTACTTGATGGCGGTAAAATCGCCCGGATAAGTGCTGAGCGTATATCCCAGGGGCGGGATGATAAGTTCGGTCGGGCGGGAATAAACCTCGTAAGAAAAACTGAAGAGGCCGGGGAATAGAAGCAGCATCAGCAGGGCCGCCGCGCCGGTCAGAGCCAGATTCCTCAGATTGTGCCAGAAAGGATAAGCCGAAATTATCTCGTTAAAATTAAGGTCGGTGCTTTTCTGTTCGGCCTGAAGAAGCGTGGCATAAATCAAATCGGTCGAATAGCCGGCCAGATCCGATTCTTTCGACTCGGAAAACTGCAGCGCGGCAATCAGGCGTCCTTTCAGGTCCGGAAATTTCTTTTCCAGTTTCAGCGCCGTTGTTTCGGCGGAACCATGGAACAGGCGGGAGAAAGCCAACCGCCAGAAGATATAGAGAAGTGCCAACCCTGATGTCGCCAGTAGAATTATCTTAACCCATACCGGTATGACTACCACCCCGGCCAGCAGGGAAAGGACAATCATCACGACCAGAAAACCCATGACCGTTCCGGCGAGGCCGGCGGCAAAGAGGAGCGCCCGTTCGCGGTTCAGAGTGCGCCTGATCCGCTTTTTCAGCCCGGCAATTCTTTCGTGCTCTTTCATATTGTTCCTTGTCAGCCCTTCGACCTTAATGGGTCAGGGCATAGACTAAAATATTCATCCCCATTTTCAGGGCCGCTTCCCGCTTTTCGGGCGGATCGTTGTGCACCTGCGGGTCCTCCCAGCCATCACCTATATCGGATTCATAGAGGTAATACAATACCACGCGGCCATCGATCGTTATCCCGAATCCCTGGGGTGGTTTGTTGTCGTGCTCGTGGATTTTGGGCGGGCCGGTGGAAAAATCGTAATAGCTGTGGTAAATCGGATGGTCAAAAGGGAGTTCCACCAGCGGCCGCTCGGGGAAAAGAGCCGCCAGTTCCTTTTTTAGATTCTTCTCCATCCCGTACGAGTCGTTGATAAACAGAAAACCGCCTCCGGCCAGATAGGTTCGCAGGCGAACTTTTTCATCATCGGTGAATTTCATGATCCCATGCCCGGTCGCGAACAGAAACGGGTACCGGAACAGGTTATCATCCATTATCTGGATAGTCTTCTCCTCGGGATCGATCGGGAAATTGCTGTTTTCCCGAAGGAATTTGAGGAAATTGGGGATCGAGGATCCGCCCCAATACCAGTCGCCGCCGCCGCTGTAGTGAAGCCGCGCCACCGTGACCGCCGAAGGGTTGATTGACGGGGGTGGGGGAGGGGGCTGAGGCACGCGCAATTGTGGCGGAAGCATGCCCCGCCGCTCCTGAGCGCCGATCGGGTTTGCGATAAATAAGGCAAGTAAAATAGCAAGCAAGTAAATTCTGGGCATAGTTACACCATCATATTAATATACTACCCAAATCGAGTTCCCGATGAAAAATATTAACGGAAATCAGTGGGAATGCTCAAATAAATACCCCCGGGCCCAGTGATGAGCGCGGGGGTGGGAGGGATTATGTCTAAGGTCGTCCTAATATAATATGTCGTTAAATGTTGTCAAGAGAAAAAATGCGATAAAGAAGCCAAAATCGGCTCCTCCGCACTTGCCTGAAAATCAAGCGGTTAGGGATAGAACGGCGCCGAACAGGTATTTTGATAAGAAATAAAGTGGCGCATGCGCTTGACAATTCGGCGCGGTGTGCGTTCTTTGAATTAAGAGCCAGATTCAAGTCTTTACATCGGGCTATTACATCGCGCTTCACAACAGGCAGTGGCTTTTTTAGTTAAATTTGGCGTTTGATACGCTGTTACATATCTCTTACTGTTTGGCGGCGATTAATTATGCGGTCTCGGGAATGATTCTCTTAGAGATTGAAAATGTTGTTTTTCAGGGACTTTTAAGGCTGGATTGCGGGGGGAGGTGATTAGTTGGCGGAAGCACTCGGGTTACAAAGCCATTAGTTCAATGACAGCTTAACAACGCCCCGGCCGTTCATTCAGCATGAGTTGAGCCGGGCCCGGGGAGAAGCAGGTAAACGTGCATTGGAAGGGATGAAAGAATGACAAATAGAATTTTGGTGAACTCGGCTATTCTGCTTCTATTCCTCACCTTTTTGGTATCGATTACCCATGGCATGCAGAAACCAATAAAGAAGCAGGACCCCTTTGCCGCACCGGCCCAAAATGCCGCAAAGGGAACCGCGGATAAGGGGGGCACAGGGCAGAGTTTGGGATATGTTAATTACCCAAGTCCTGCACCAGGTTATAAAATTGGCGTGACAATCCATGATAACCAACACTATGGCAGTATGCAGCGGCAGGTTGACTGGCGCGGCACACAGATGGTTCATTTTGCCTGGACCAAACAGACGACGACAGTGATGGACGAGCTTTGGCAAACCGGCTATGAAGCCTATGACGCCGGCTTGGGGATATTTCTCCAGGAGGGTTCCGCCGATAGCGGCGGTTGCGATGTTCATGCCGGAGCCCCCAATAATATTTCCGGTTATGTGGGCCTTGATGTGGATACCGAAGGTAAAGCAATTCTTTGCATCGATCACACCGAGACCGGATATGCTGGCGATTCTAAACCTACAGTCTGGTATGACTACGCACCGGGCTTCTGCTATTTTGTGCCTTACCGGAGCAAGGTTCCGGACAGCACAACCGACTATGGAAATCCTGGGCAATATGTGTATCGGTGGCCCTCGATGGAATATCAAGTCTGGAACGGTGACACTGTAACCCATGTTTTGGCCCAATGGGATAATTGGCACTATCTGGATCCACATCTGGGTAGTGGATATTCCGGTAACATGCGGATTTCCTACTTTAGAAGGGTAGGCAGTGACACTGTAGGTCACTGGGAATATCCTCCTAAAGCCATCGATACCGTCAGTTCCATTTCCGCGGTAGTAACCGCCTCAAGAGTCAGTGGAAAGGTGGCTTTAGTCTGGACCGCAGGCTATGCGGAGCCACCCGATGACAATTCTTCACCGTGGCGCTATCCACAATATTCGGATGTATATTATATGATGTCTGACAACATGGGGGCTACCTGGACGCCGACCGTCAATGTCACAAAATACAATTATGTTCCAGATGAGAGCGGGTGGCTAGCGGAAACTGACCTTTCGGCTCTTATTGATACCGATGATCAGCTTCACATCATTTGGAACGCGCGCGAGGCGACGCCCTCCCTGGACGGACCGGTTTTCAACCATTTCCATGGCTGCCGCTTGTTTCATTGGGATAATGGAAACAATGTGATTACCACAATTAAAGACGCCAACTGGGATATTCCTGATTCGGGATGCTATGGCGATGTCTGGAACCGGATGAGTATAGTTAAGATGCAGTTGTCAGAATGTGATGGGAAGTTTTATGCTCTATTTGTCCAGTTCAATGATATTGCCCATGGTATAGATAACGACTGTTATCGCCAAATGGATGAAGCGGCGGCTAACGGCGAGCTTTATATGTCCGTTTCCGACAACGGCGGTTTGAACTGGGATATCGCCCGTAACCTGACCAATACCTATACGCCTCATTGCGACACTATTGGCGCGGTTATCTGCGGCTCCGAGATGTGGCCCTCGATGTCCCGTTTTGGTATGGATAAGAGCGGCGGCGACTGGACCGGTATTCCGATTGTTGACCCCTCGGGAAGCTATATCGGGAACTGGTACCTTGACGTCCTCTATGTTCAGGACCGTTATCCGGGCGCCTGCGTGCAGGATGACGGCGTCTGGACATATAATCCGGTGAAATGGTTCCGCCTGCCATGCGTCGCGCCGGTTCCGAACCCGCGGCTGGAATGCACCCCCAATGAGATCGGTGATCCGGCCTGGACGAAACCGTCAACCCCGCTTGACACGACAGTTCGTCTGGAGAACATCGGTAATGCTATTCTGCATATCTTTGCGGTCAATATTGTCAAAACGACTTATCCCGGCCAGGATTGGCTGGGTATCACCGGTGTTCCGTGGACGATTTCGCATCTGGTTCCGAACTTTGTCAATGCGACCGTTAACTTGAACAAGGGTGGCGCGATAACAAGCGGTCCGAAGGTTTGCGAAGGTTTCATCGAGTTTGTAACCGACGCTCCGACCTCTCCGGATACTCTGCCTGTTCGTCTGATTGTTGCCGATACGGTTCAGTTCCCCGAGTGGGCCAGTATCAGAACCGCATGCAACCGGATTGTGCTGAACAACGCGGGAAATCTTGGTCGTCAGGGTAATCAGGGAGGGGGCGCATATGACCTCGATTTCTTCAACGACTGCGACACCACCCTCAACACCAACAGTCAGGATGACAACGCCAAGATATATCTCTATGACGCAAGTCCCTTCATTCTGCGGGCTAAGGGTAACAATCCCGGCGACACCATTCTCAACTCTTACATTTTTGATGCCGACTGGCTGAATAAGAACGGCTTCCGTCCGGGGCAAGCACTGGTGGTTGATTCCACCAGCCATGCGGACTATCAGTATGCCTATACCAACCAGTTCCTGACCAGCGACTCCGGAATGGGTATTGAGTGCGAGTACTGGATGCCTCCGCATCCGGATACCTGCGGATTCCTTATCCAGAGGCTCAAAATCGTCAATAAGCGCGGCGTGGCTTACAGCAATCTGATGATTGGCGAACTTATGGACTGGGACATTCCCTCCGACTCTGGTGTGGAAAACGGTTCGGATTATGACGCCACGCGTCAGATGATGTGGTGCTATGGCGGCGAATATGGCCCGGACAGCATTACCAATAATGACTGTGTGCCGGCGAACAATCGCGCCGGTGGTTTCGCCTACCTCAACGGTTATAAACTGCCCGCAAGCAGTTCCGCCGACCGGTTCCCCAACATCACCTGTATGTATACCGGTTTGAATGCCGACTGGGTCTATTCGACCGGTAACTTCGTGCCGCAGCAGTTGTATAACAAGCTGAATACTTGCAGCGGTTATCAGCCCTGGCAGTCGACTCGGCCGATGATGGAAGATTCGCTGTATCAGGATCTGAATATGGTGGCTTACTACGGTAAGAAGAACCTGGGCGTGAATGATACGCTGATCTTCATCAAGATTCTCGCCACCGAGTATAACACTGGCGCTGCTGGTCTGAAGACCACCATCGACAAAGCCGAACAGTGGTGGAGAGATCGGTTCAACAATGCCCCGATAGTCCAATCCAAGACTTTTTACGGCAATAAGGCCCAGTTGATGATCGGCACGGTAACCGGCTTTGACCTTGATGGTGATGTCATCACAATGACGGCAACCGGTTTGCCGGGTACCTCGATCTTTGCCGACAATGGTAATGGTACTGGCCTCTTCAACTGGACGCCTCCGGATAGTGGTCATTTCTCCTTTACGGTGACCGCCAACGACGGCAGAGACTCCGGTTTCGCGACCATCTATGTCGTGGTTACCACTAGCTGCTGTGTGAAACGCGGCGATGCCAACCATGATGGCAGAGTCAACATTCAGGATGTTACTTGCATTATCAATTTCCTATATAAGAGTGTTTTTTGTATCCCTTGTAAGGTCGCTCCAGGCAAGTATCCGGAAGCTGATCTGAACTGCGATTGTATCTTAAATATCCAAGATGTCACTGGGTTGATTAAAGTGCTATACTCAGGCTTTCCCTTAAGCTGCCCTACTTGTCAGGAGTGGGAACAGAAATGTATGAGCAAGTGAGCCGGATGGACAATTCAGGGCTGTCCTGCTCCCATTTGCGGATTAATGTGATCCGGTAGTTTATGAGATTTGAAAATTCGGGAAGCTATCCTCGTGATAGCTTCCTGAATTTTATTAAGGGGTTAGCTCCGAGGCAAAGAGGGAGGAGTTGCTCCTCCCTTTTTCATTTTATCAAGGAATTACTTGTACCAAACACCGCCAATAAAAGCACTGTCCAGAAAATAGTCGCCGTTATCCAATAGCCCCACCCCTTTGCCGTAGTACTCATCATAGGCGGTAGAACCATCGGGGATATAATGCAGTTTGATCGCCCTGGCAAAGGTGCCCGCCGCCACTGTCCTGGTCATATACCCCTTGAATTCCAAACTGCCGGTTAAGTCGGAGTAGTAAAGAACATCTCCCTCATAGAAATAAATCCTGGAGTCGTAGTGGTAAGGTTTCCCCTGAACGAGATTGAACGGAATCAGAAGCGGCGGATCGGCCCAGTGGTCTTTCAGCAGAAGATGCAACTTGAATCCGCTGGTATCGACCGTCCAGGCCTCGGCAGTACTGTCATTCTCCAGAATCCGCTTGCAGGTTACAGTCAGCACCGTCGTATCGCCGGAAACCGTCCGGACAATTTTGCGCTGGTCGCTGGTGGTAAAGTACCAGGTATCACCCTCGGCCAAAGGGAAATATTTGGCCCCTTCAGTGAATTTGGCCGGTTCCTCCGGCTTGTTCGAGGAGCATCCGGCCAATAATAGTATTGTCATTAATAGAATAATCTTTTTCATCTGTCCACCTCTGAATTGATCTGTCTCAAGATAGATTCTCATCTTAATCGTGTCAAGCGATGACTCAATATCCTCAAACTATACGATACCCGATTCGGTTTATGTTATGATTTCCTGCGCCGCGATATTACCTCTCTATGCATTCACCTGACTTTGGCCGGGAAGCGGTTTTCAATCTCAGCCATATAGAGCATCAGGGTCAGCAGTTGGTAAAGCTGCATCGCGGTAGGATTTCCCGCCAGAAATCGGTCCAGAGCAATCTTGTCGAAATAATGGGAAACAAGAGGGCTCTGGCTATGGACTTGCCGAATTTCGGCAACAAGCGGCTGATATATCGGCCCTTTATTCCGATAGCGATAAAGCTGCTTCCGGACCGATTTGAATCCCTTAAAAATGTACCGATTATCTCGCAGATTATTTTTCAGGTTCTTCCGGGCATTGAAAAGGCGGCGCCCGGTTTTGCTCTTCAGATTATTTCTGAGGCCGTAAATGGGGATATCAAGCGCCCGGGGATCGAGGAGCAATAGAAAATCGATAAAGAATCCGAAATCAATCATCTCCGGTCGGATTTGATTCATTTCAAATTCAAAGAGATTCTTCCCCCAGAGCGGCTGGACTGTCCAGGAGAAAAGGCGGTGTCTGTTTTCGCCGCCATTGACCACCCGGTTGTAGTAATCAAAGTACAGGTGGCGGATTCTCCCGGAATCATTCTTTTCCGGGAATCGGGCAATCTCCTGTTGCAGGTTATGCCGGAAATCATTCGCTGACAGATTTATCATACCGCAAGCATCGGAGGCATTGATAAGATTGGTGTAGGCATCATCGTTCAGTGCCACGGCCAGATCGCGATATGGTTTTTGCAGATGATAAGGATGGCGGATAAATTCACCGCCAAAACCCATAAAATGTGCCATCAGACCTGATAGCGTTTTTTCCCGCTCCAGATCATCATAGAAACAGGTCAGCGAGGTCCATCCGTTAACCTGGCAGTCGGTCAAATAGATGATTCGTTTCATTTCGGCGAAATTGTCCGCCGGATAGACAGCCGCAAATTTGTGGAGCTTTTTCCCGAAATGGTCAGCCAGCGCCTGCGCCACCGCGCTCTCATCGCCGGTGGCCAACCGGTCATGGCATGGGGTGAAATCGGCCCCGCTCCGGCAAAGCTCCAGAAACAGCGCCCGGGTGTCAAAACCGCCGCTTAGGTCGGCGATTATCTGTATCCCCTTTTCCTCGAATCTGTTGACCCGTGTCAGGAGAGATTCCTGAAAAAGACTTACGGTATGATTGAGAATTTCATCACGGCTTAACCCGGAAGCGGCTGTATCAAAACAGACCGGCCGCAGCATTTCGGATTGTACCACGACTTCGGAACCGGAGAAATCGATTTCAAAAGATGAAGCCGGGGAAAGGCGGCGAATCTTTTTGAAGATCGTCTTCTCGCCCAGAGTATATTCAAAAGCCAGAAACTCGGCCAGAGCCGGCGGGTCAAACTCGATAGATTCCAGCCAGTGCAAGAGAAATTTCGTTTCGCGCGAAAGGGCAAAGAGACTCTTGTTAGCCACAAAGAAAGTCGGCAATCGCCCCCAGCGATCGTTAAATATTATCGCCCGCGATTGATTCTTGAAATAGAGAAGCGCCAGAAAATCGCCATCGGAGTGATCGATAAAATCGAGGATCAATTTCTTATGATCTTTTCCCGCAAGATATGCCTCGGCGATTTCTTGAAGGGTGGCGTGGATTTCGAAATCTGTCCGGTTGTAGATCATCCCCTCGATAAGTACAACCATGTCTTTGTCTTCAAAAGACTGTGAGGGATACCCTTTATAGCCATGAAAGGTGATAGAGACATTGTCCGGAGTAAAAAAATCATTAAGAGTAAGCCCCTCCCGGTAATCGAATTCCGCTAAAGAAGATCCGAGTAGAGGGCGAGATAATGGCTGATGGCTGAAAATGGCGTTTATGCCTGGCATGCGATAAACACCTCGTTAATAAGTGCCGACAGATAATCGAATGTATCGCTCACTGCTTAGAGCCGGGGAACCATGATAATGCAGCTTTCCGGACAGATATCGACACAGAGGCCGCACCCGTAGCATTTATCGTCATCAACCACCAGCTTGCTTTTTTGCATACTGCGGGCCTTGAAATAGCAGACCTCGACACAAATACCGCAGTGGGTGCAATCCTCGAAATTCGTTTGGGCGAGATGTGTCCCCTTATCGCATTTCTCATCGGCGTTGAGAAAATACCCGCAGCAATCATCACAGCAGAAACAGATGCCGTCGACCACGCTTTTGTCCTCCGTGTTCCGGAAAGGACGAGTGACCAGGTTTTTCTCTTTGGCCTCATCAAAGATCGCCTCGACCTGGGCAAATGAAATCTCTTTTATACCGGAACCGCTGGAACCGGCATCTTCGCGGAACATAAGGCAGACATCGATACGGGAACGGGTGCAAAACCCGCGCCCCTCGCGGCAGCCGCAGTTACAAACCCAGAATCGGGAATGCCTGTTCGCCAGGCGATGGGCATTCTCCCGGGTGCATACATAGTGCATGGCTAAATCATCATTACTCATACGGCCGCCCTTCCATTTATCAGATGTCTCGAATTTACTCTCATCATTATCAGGATATTCCGGATCATTTATTAATCAGCAACGGCCGGATATCGGCCATAGAGGTCCAGGCATTTTTGTTCTGTTTGGCAAGGAATATGACTGCCTCGGCGACTTCATTAACGGTCAATTTCAGCGCCGCTTTCGATGGCGAATGCGACTGCCGCGACATATTCGACATCAGTTTGGTATCGGTGGAGGCGGGCGCGAGAACCGATATTTTGATATTATCGTTGCGTACCTCGCCGGCGACCGCCTCGGAGAAAGCATTAAGCGCCGCTTTCGAGGAAGAATAGGCCGCCAGCCCTGGGACACCGATCCGACCGGCGCCCGAGGAGATATTTATTATCTGCCCGCCCCCTTGCTTTTTCAGTTGGGGAAGAAGCTCCAGAAAACTGAAATAGACAGCCTTCAAATTGGTATCGAAAATAGTATCGAATTCCTGCTCGGTCGTTTCGATCAAAGGTTTGTGGATACCGACCCCGGCATTATTGACAAAAATATCTATCCGGCCGAATTTTCTGATCGTGGAAGCGACAATTTTTTTCATTCCCGAACGGCGGGTGATATCGGCGGTGACAACCATATAATTTTTGCGGTCGATCCCGAGACTTGCGGCCACCCGGAGGAGTCTCTCTTTGTTGCGGGCGGTAAGAGTGATTTTGGCGCCCTCGGAGGCAAACTGCCGGGCGATTCCCTCGCCGATACCCTGGCTGGCGCCGGTGACAACCACGACCAGATCTTTCAGAGACCGCATATTAGGCAATTCCTGCTTTTCAAATAATCGAAAGACAATCTATGAAATTCCTTCGGAAAAATAAAGGGGGCGAAACGTCCTAATTATGGAAGTAGCCAAAAATGACCGGAGCCCGCTCTCCCCTCGAGAGCGGGCATCCAATCATGAGAAAAGAAGATGGTGCCTGACAAATCATTATCAGTCTTAACCGGTCAGGCTATCAAAGGACCACTGAAATGACCGTCAACGTATCAATAAAGTAGCAACGGCAATGCCGGAGAAAACCCGACTGCTTTTGTATTCTTTGCAATCTCAATTCTTATAATGACTTATATTGGCGATTACAATTGTTTGCTTTTATAATGAAAGGGGTAATTCGCAAATTCATACGAGTTGTCTTATTATTGTAAGCTTAAGCCATTGATTATTAAAGAGTTAATTTTACGACCCCGAATGCCCCCATTCGCAATTTGGTACGATTATCTCAATTGATCCCAATAAAACTCAGGAAGCTATCACGAGGATAGCTTCCTGAATTTTTGGATCTCATAAACTACCGGATCACATTGGTCCGCAAATCGGAGCAGGACCGCTCTGATACAGGAACTTGACGAGATAAGTAATATCAGCAATGTTGGTTATCCCATTACCATTGGCATCCCCTTCGGGATATTTGCCAACGCCGCCCTGACAAGGAGGCTTAGGACCACTCTGATACAGGAACTTGATGAGGTAAGTAATATCAGCAATGTTGAGTATACCATTGTGGTTGGCATCGCCGGGCTTCACACAGCAGGTGCTAATGATATTAACCTGAATCACCCGCGAACCGGTCGCCTTGCCGTCGTTGGCCGTCACGGTAAATGTGTAATTTCCGACCACCGGAGGCGTCCAGTTGAAGGTGCCGGTGCCGTTACCATTATCGGCAAATATCGCGGCGGGTGGCCCGGCAGGTAAGCCGCTTGCCGTCATGCTAATGGCATCACCGTCAAGGTCAAAACCGCTGACCATAAAGATCATCGGCACACCCGTGGCGCCGTACCTTACACCCGGATCAAGCACGATTGGGGCATTTTTGAACCGATTCTTCCACCACTGCTTGGCTTTGTCGATGCAGTCCTTCAGACCAAGAGCGCCATTGTTATACTCGGTGGCGATAATCTTGATGAAGACCAACGTATCATTCATGCCCAGGTTCTTCTTGCCGTAGTAAGCAACCATGTTCAGATCCTGATACAACGAATCCTCCATGGTCGGTTCAGTCGATAACCAGGTCTGATAACCGCTGAAATTATTCAGCTTGTTATACAACTGCTGCGGCACGAAGTTACCGGTCGGATATATCCAGTCGGGGTTCAAACCGGTATACATGCCGGTGACGTTGGCAAACCTATCAGTCGGACCGGTCGTCGGCACTTTGTAACCGTTGAGGTAAGCGAAACCGCCGGCGCGATTATTGGCCGGCACACAGTCGTTGTTGGCGATACTATCCGGGACGAGTTCGGCGCCATAGCACCACATCATCTGACGCGTGGCATCATAATCAGAGCCGTTTTCCACACCCGAGTCGGAGGGAATATCCCAGTCCATAAGCTCGCCGATCATAAGGTTGTTGATAGCCGCGGCGCTCTTATTGACGATCTTGAGCTTCTGGATAATGAATCCGCAGGTATCCGAATGCAAAGGCATCCAGTATTCGCACTCAACACCAATCCCGGAGTCCTTGGTCAGGAACTGGTTGGTGTAGGCATACTGAAAGTCCTCATGGCTGGTGGAATCGACCACGAGACCTTTCCCGGGGCGGAAGCCATCGTTGTACAACCAGTTGGCATCAAAAATGTAGGAGTTCAGAATGGTGTCGCCGGGGAGAGCGCCTTTGGCGCGAAGAATAAACGGACTCGCGTCATAGAGATATACCAGGGCATTGTCACTGGCACCGTCTGTGTTGCCGGTCGTGTCGCAGTCGTTGAAGAAGTTCAGGTTGAAGCCATAAACATCGTTCAGACCCTCGCCGATATTACCGAGATTACCGGCATTGTTCAGAACGATCCGGTTGCAGGCCGTTCTGATACTGGCCCACTCGGGGAACTGAACCGTGTCGGCAACAATCAGACGAATCAACAGAGTATCCGGCGAGGTCGGAGCGTCGGTTACAAACTCGATGAATCCTACGCCAACCGCCGGACCGGTGGTTATCGCACCACCCTTGTTCAGATTGACTGTCGCATTGACAAAGTTCGGAACCAGATGCGAAATCGACCCCGGAACACCGGAGATACCCAGCCAATCCAGACCGGTATGAGTGGTCTTAACAATATTGACCGCATAGATATGCAGAACGGCATTACCAATGTTTTCCAGCTTGAGGGTTGAGTCAAGTTGGACACTCGGTTTCGGCCAGGCCGGGTCAACAATAATGCTGGGGTCCAAGCTCAGCTGCGGGTTCGGAACACACTCGACGCACGGCACGCGGAACCACTTCATCTGGTTATAAGTCCAGACGCCGTCATCCTGCACGCAGCCGCCGGGATATTTGTCCTGAACGTAGAATACGTCAAGGTACATATTCCCGGTATAGCTTCCCGAGGGGTCAACAATCGGAATACCGGTCCAGTCGCCGCCCGAACGATCCATACCAAAACGGGACATCGAGGGCCACACTTTGGAGCCGCAGATAACCGGGTTGCCAGATCCGGCAGTGTCGCAATGAGGCGTCCGCGTATTGGTCAGGTTGCGGGCGATATCCCAGATCAAACCGCCATTGTCGGAAACGGAAATGAAAAGTTCGCCGTTGGCCGAACCGTTCCGATGACCTATCCAGTTGGAAGAGTGGCAGTCGTTGGTGATACCGTTGAAATAATCGTTATACATCACAAAGAGGGCGTAGAACTTGCCGGCGCACTCCGAAATCTGCATCTTCGTGATACTCATTTCGTTCCAGGCGCCGCCATAGCAACCATCGTCCGCAAGGACCCAGTTGGCATCCTTGATGGTCCGAATGAGGTTGCTGCCTTCGTCCCAGTGGAACAGACGGCTGCCATAAAAATGGTTGAAATCCGGTCCGTCCGGAAAGGGCGTCACGTCGCGCGCGTTCCAAATGATGTGCAGCTTGTCATCTGTGCCAATCAAAGCCGACATGTCGGTATGAGCCAGCCAGCCGGTATCGGAGGGGTCAAACTTGGTGACATTGACCTTGGGCCCCCAGGTGTCGCCCATATCGGTCGACATCATGTAATAGACATCATTGACTCTCTGATCGCCGTTGCGCTGCTTCGACTCGGGATCGCCCACAATGTCGGGATAGCACATCAACCAGCACAAAGCCACCTTGCCGCTGACCCGTGAGGCGCTGACCGTCTGAGAAACCGCGTTGACCGTGTCAACCATCATCGGCGGATATTCCCAGTGACCAACGGTATCACTGCCATGTCTGCGGAAATAAACAATGAACTGCGGCTCCATATCGCTTTTGAGCTGTTGTGAGAAGAGATGGGTGACCGTATCACCGTTCCAGACCTGATATTCCATTGAGGGCCAGAGATAACGTTTCTCGTGTAGCTGATCGGCAAAGTAGTTCATCGTGCTGTCCGGAACCTTACTTCTGTAAGGCGCAAAATAGCAGCCGCCCTGATCGTAATCATACCAAATGGTGGTGGCATAATCGGCGGCATCACCGGTCTCGGTGTGGTGGTTGGCAATGACCGCTTTACCTTCGGTATCAACATCGAGAGTTGCATAACCGGAACCATTATAGCGATTCACGGAGTGAATATCGCAACCGCCGGAATCGGAAGCACCCGCCTGGGCAAACGTCCCCAAGCCGGCGTCATAGGCTTCATAGCCGGTCCGCCACCGCACGCCCCGCTTGACCGAGATCATCTTCGTCCAGGCAAAATGAACCACCTTGTTTCCGCGCCAGTCAACCTGGCGGCCCATACGGCCATTATGCTGATAATCATAAGTAGTGACACCGATCCTGTAACCAGGAGCGTATCCCAGCACCTGATCAAAACCAAGGCTTGCCGGTGCCGGTGCTTTACCGGAGGTTTCTTCAACCGGCTGCTCGGCGCCGATAATCTGAGATTTCCCCATGGGCCGATTGATGGGGACCTTATTGACCACCTTATTACTACCGCCGCCCGCACTCGTACCAAATGAAGAAGCGGCAAGAAAAGCAACGGCTAACAAGGAGATAATGAAAATCGCCGATAATTTCCTTGTCATTGCTGAACTCCTTTCAAAGCATTTTTATTTAAAATTCCCAACTTATTCCCTAAATCTATTCCATAAAAATTCCTGGACAAATTTAGGTAAATGAACCCGCTTTTCCCCGGGCCGGCTCAAACATACTATATGAACGGCCGGGGCGTTGTTAAGCTGTCATCGAACTAATGGCTTTGCAACCGTTATGCTTCCGCCAACCGATCACCTCCCCCCGCAATCCAGCCTTAAAAGTCCCTGAAAAACAACATTTTCAATCTCTAAGAGTATCATTCCCGAGACCGCATAATTAATCGCCGCCAAACAGCAAGAGAAATGTAACAGCGTATCAAACGCCAAATTTAACTAAAAAAGCCACTGCCTGTTGTGAAGCGCGATGTCATAGCCCGATGTAAAAACCTGAATTTGGCTCTTGATTCAAATAACGCAAATCCGCCCGAATTGTCAAGCGCGTTGTAGGATTTTTTTGTGAAATTCTGCAATCTGCTTTTCCCGTTGCCTTTCCGGCGGAATTGATTAAATTACCGCCTTAGATTAGTTACTGTTAATTCAGGAGATAGGAATGGTTGCGTTGGACAGGCTTCAGAAAATAGTCAGTGAGAAAAATATTGAGTATATCGATGTCAAATTCAGCGATCTCTTGGGCGAATGGCATCATATAACACTCCCGGCCGAGGCTCTCACCCCGGAGCTGTTCCGCGATGGTGTCGGCCTTGATGGCTCCTCGCTTCCGGGATTCACCCGCATCGAAAAAGGGGACATGATTGCTATCCCCGACCCCGAGACCGCCTTTATCGATCCGTTTTTTGAAAAACCGACCCTTTCGTTTATCTGCGATATAATGGCTGTCGAAAAAGAAATCGAACCTTATTCACGCAACCCGCGGCGGGTGGTGCGTGATGCCGAGAATTATTTACAGACCGTTGTACCGGGCGCCCATTCGATGCTCGGCCCGGAGTTTGAGTTCTACCTTTTCGATGATGTCCGGTTCAATCAGGGACCGGGGGAGGGGTACTATTTTATCGACTCCGAGGAGGCCGAATGGAACGCCGCCGGGCGGGAGGGTGGCAAAAACCTCGCTTACAAGGTGCAATATAAGGGCGGGTATCATGCCGCCCCCCCCAAAGACCGGACTTTCAATCTTCGTTCCGAAATGACCACCCTTTTAAAAGAAGTCGGAGTCGCCATAAAATATCACCATCACGAGGTTGGCGGCGCCGGCCAGCATGAAATCGAAACCAAGTTCGATACCATGCCGAAAATGGCCGACCAGTCGATGATGGTCAAATATTTCGTGAAAAATCATTCTTTCCGCTGCGGCAAGTCGGCCACTTTTATGCCCAAGCCGCTTTTCAACGAGCCGGGTTCCGGGATGCATGTTCATCTGTACCTGGCCGACAAGAATGGCTCCATATTTTATGATAAAGAGGGCCCGGCGGCGCTCTCCAATGAGGGGCTGTACTTTATCGGCGGGCTGCTCATGCATGCCGGGGCGGTGCTGGCGTTGACCAACCCCTCCACCAATTCCTATAAGCGGCTGATCCCCGGTTTTGAGGCGCCGGTTCGCGGAAACTACTCGGTCGGCAATCGCACCGCCTGTGTCCGGATACCGGGGTACCAGCGGAATACCCTGACTTACCGATTTGAATTCCGTCCTCCCGATGCCACCTGCAACCCGTATCTGGCTTATGCCGCCATGGTCATGGCCGGAATGTACGGTATCAAACATAAAATCGACCCCGGGCAGCCGTTCGACCGCGACCTGACCCATATGTCCGAGAAAGAGCTGGCGCAGATACCGATGCTTCCCACCTCGCTCACCAAGGCGCTCGATGCGCTGGAAAAAGACCACCAGTTTCTTCTCGAGGGAGGGGTATTCACCACCGATTTGATTGAATCCTGGATTGCGCTGAAGCGTAAGGACGTGGAGCAGATTCGTATCCGTCCCCACCCCTGGGAGTTCTATTTGTACTATGATAAATGATTAATATCTTATTGATTTAATCAAATTCGCAAGGGATTGAAACCTTTGCTCAAATTCATGGGAGGCTAACATGCGTACATTATCATTAGTCATGGCATTCATTATTCTCTGTTCTATTTCTTTGGCAGAACCGGGCAGGCATAAGTGTGACAGCAATTTTGTCGTATCTGGCATCAGTCCGCTCGCAAAAGAAACCCGGATGAAGTTATGTGGTAATATCGCAAATCTAACAGCGGCCGAGAGAGAAATCATGGATAGTATAGTCGTTACCGAAAAAAGGATTCTTGACACGCTGAAGAAAGGTGTTTCTGTCGATTTATCCCAAAGAGAATGCATAGGTCGAATAATCAGGGCTTCTTTTATTGAACGCATTGCAACACAGGCCAAAGATAGTGGTTTGCACTACCACGGCATTATGATTGCGGGTGCCGATATTATAGGTGATCTCAATTTGCTAAATGCGACCGTGCCATATGAATTAAATATGAATGATTGTGATTTCTGGGATGATGTCAGCTTTCAAGATTGTATTTTTAAGAGGGATATCCGTCTGGAGAAAAGTCGATTTCACGGCAAAGCCATTTTCAATAAAATGGAAACTCTCTGCAGTTTTTCGCTTTCAAATGCAATATTGACAGGAAATGTTGACGCTAAATATGTTAAGATAGGCATGAATCTCATTGCTGATTCTATTTTTGTAGTCAGCAAACTTGCAGATACTGCTATCTATAGGGATACTCTGAAATCGATTATAACCAAATGGAAAGAGAGTGAGCATAATCTTGACGCACTCATAACATATTTGAAAAGGGACTCCTCTATGTATGTAAGTTGCAGTACCTCCAACTGTAGTTTTTATGGGGCAAAAATTGGGGGTGGTGCCCAATTTGGGAACGCAGTCATATTTTCTTCACTTGATTTTACTCATTGTCGAATAAGCAATAATCTGGAATTAGTGAATACCATGGTATTAGGAAGTGAAGGACTCAGTATCAATGGGTCAGAGGTAGGTCGATCTATTTATCTTAGGAATTGCCAATTCATTGGCACAATCGATGCGCAAGGTGCAAGAATCGGTTCAAATCTGAGAGGTGACACACTTATCTGCAGTGGTGACGGGAACTTCACCGATATCAAGGTGGAGTATAATGTGTTTCTTGAATATTCCCGATTTGACGGAAGTATTAGTCTGACGAATGCCTCAATGAACCGCGATTTAAGGATGAATCAAGCGCGGATATTGGGTGATAGCACAGTTTTAAGCGGCGTCGCCGTTGGTGGTACCGCATATCTTGATGGATTGTTATTTGGTGGAATGCTAATAATGAAGAATGCCTCTTTTCACAATTTAAGTTTTAATGGTTTACAGCATGACAGGCATGGGGCCGATCTACAAAAAAATGATTATGTATTTGATTTTGACGAGATGACTTATATACAAATTTCCGCGGATACGACGAAGGACGCGTCAATGAATATTCTATTAGGTCTTCTCGATTCAGCGTCCTTTAATATTGGCATGTATACAACTCTGGAGGGTTTTTACAAACGTGAGGGGGAAGGCGAGCGGGCGGATGCGGTTTATAAGAAACGCATGTGGCGTGAATCCAAGGAAAAAGGCGGATTTCTAAATTGGGTTCGATATTATCTATATAAATGGTCAATAGGATTCGGACGCAATCCGGAATATTCTTTTGGCTTTTTTTTGGGGCTGGCGTTTCTCGGTAGTTGGGTCTTCAGAAAGCGGAATATGAATGTAGGTTGTGAAGAAGAATATAGATCATTTTTTTACAGCCTAGACCTTGCACTGCCGTTGATTGCTCTCGGGTTTAGAGATAAGTATAATCCCAGACAGGGCGCCATGTTACAGGCGTATAAGGTTTTACATATAATATTAGGATGGGTTTTTATGATTTTCAGTCTCGCTGCATTCGGCGGTCTTTTTACTTGAAGAGCGATTTTGTTCCTGTTAAACATGCTAAGGTATTGGGATAGATTGAGAAAAAAATGTAGATAGATCATTTTTCTATTGCAGGAATTACGTTCTTGATATATAATATAAATAGATTTGCTTCCAGTTCTTGCCTACAATTTGGGTTAGGAGGTGATGATAATGAGGATTTTTCAACGTGTGATTTTTGTTCTTCTCCTGCTAGTGCTATTTGCTGTCTTGTTATTTCCTTCGGTCAGCCAGTACGCAAGCAATGACCCGGTTGGCCTGAAGGTAGAAATCCGTGTGATAGGCGGCTATCATAATTCAACACCATTATTTGCTTCAAATGACAACGCAATGGGAAAGAATTTCTGCTGACAGCAGAGGCAGCGGCGCTTTTTGCAAGCACCTGGGACAAAATTCTTTCTTAACAGCTACTGAGCCAATGGATTGGAAGGCGGCTTCAGTCGGGACTGCCGCCTTCTTTTATTGATTTTGTTTAAGAAATAAATGCTCTATTTATTGGTTCAGCACCATCGCCCCTGCTCGGCATGTCGGCATGATACGAACCTGATGGATATTCAGGTGTGGCCTGTGTATAATCCGCAGATAGGTTACACAATAGACCGGGCACATTGGTAACACTTTTTATTGGTCGTTGTCATTTTGCCTGGGTGCTCCACCCGCCATGGCGTGCTGTGGGCTGGCCTGCAAAATCACTACAACATCGATGGCGATTTCTCCTCGTACCCCTTTACAGGAGTATGAAAACATGTCAATAAGCGAAAAGCAGCTTATCGCCAATCGCGCCAAAGCCCAAAAATCCACCGGGCCGTGGGTATCTCCCACGCACGATTGCGGTCGAAATTATCCCTTCCGGTGTAAAACCATCGCCCCAGCCTGGCAGGTCGGCATGATACGCACCTGATGGATATTCACGTGCGGCGGCCGGGTCACGCAGAACAGGATCGCCTCGGCTACATCCTCACCGGTTAGCGGCGCTACCCCCTGATAGACTTTCCCCGCCCGTTCGTTGTCGCCGTGGAATCGGACCATCGAAAACTCCGTTTCCACCATCCCGGGATCAACCGCGCTGACGCGGAGCGGGGTATCGACCAGATCAATCTGCATCCCCTTGGTGAGGGCATCAACGGCAAACTTGGTTGCGCAGTAGACATTCCCGCCGGGGTAAAGCTCATGCCCTGCAATCGACCCGATATTGACAATATCCCCCTTGCCCCTTTTAACCATCCAGGGGATCACCACCCGGCTGACATAGAGAAGCCCCTTAATATTGGTGTCGATCATCTCTTCCCAATCGCTCAATTTCCCCTCATGGAGCTTATCCAGGCCGCGGCTCAGGCCGGCGTTATTGACCAGAATATCGACCTTTTTCCATCCAATCGGGAGTGCCTCCAGTCTTCCCTCCACCTCCCTCTGGTTCTGGACATCCATTTGGAGACAGAATGTCTCGATTTCATATTTCTTCTTGAGGTTCTTGGCCAGCTTTTCCAGCCGATCCATCCTTCGGGCGACCAAAAGAAGCCTGACACCCTGTTGGGCAAATAGATGAGCAGTCGCCTCACCAATCCCGGAGGAAGCCCCGGTTACCAGAGCAAGCTTATTCTTAAGAGATATCATACAACATGAATCCTTTTTGGTTAATGAATTTAATGGGGATATATTAAGCTCGACCGGGAAGACTGTCAAGGCAAGAGGTGGGCCGTGGAATAGTCGCCCACTGTTGGCCGGATAGCCAAAATATGGGGAAACGCCAATTATTTCCTCCTGACCGTTCCTCAAACCGTATCAAATTCAACAGTTGAACAATGATTTAAGAATATGTAGCATAACAATATAAGTGCTGCCAGTTGAATATTGGAGCAGACCCATATCGGGGCATAGTTTCTGCAACTTTGAAGAATCGAAAAGGTTAACATTCGCCCGCTTAAGGTCGATATTATTATTGGGGTCATCAAATAATTCTTCGACTTTGACGGGAGTCCGAGAGGTTATGAGATGGCTTCAAAGAGAAAAAACGTTATAGCGATGCCGCGGAAAATATATTGGCATCTCTATAGCTTGCAGAACCTTAACTGTGAGAAATTTATCAGGGTCGTGGAGAAGGTCTTAAGAAATGAGTATCAATTGATTAAGTGATATCGGCCATGATTCTGAAAATTTCTTGATTATTTTTGTTGACTTGTTGGGAGAGGGTCGCTATTTTCCAACGACTTTTTGTGAGCGCTGGAAATCTGCGGGTTTCGGGCATGTAGTCAACATATAGAAGGAAAGGTCATGCTAAACAAAAAGCTTTCATTTATGTTAATCGCCGGCAGCCGGGATAAGTTGCGCCATTTCCAGGTTTCCTATCGGTTTCTATTGGGTTGCGCAATTATCGCCGCTTTCCTTTTCATCGCCAACATCCTCCTCACCACCTCCTTTGTGAAGTCGCAGGTTTCAGCTTTTGAAATAAAGAAGCTGCAGTCGGAGAATAATTATCTCTCCAGAAAATATCAGGAGTTACGAGGTCAGGTTTCGGAGATAACAAATATTTATGACGGGCTGGTTCAGAAAGAGGTGGCTATCCGGAATATTTTCAATCTACCCGAGGTTGGCACTGATGAGCGGGAGCTTGGGATAGGCGGACCGGAAAATGCCGCTTTCAGAACTGTTTCCAATGCCATGCAACTGGCCACATCGGCCGAATCGGCCGTTGAGGCTTTGCTGAGGCTGGCCCGGTTTGAAAAGGAGAAGTACGAGGAAGTATATAAATCAATGACGGCCAAGAAATCACTTCTCGATCATACTCCCTCGATAGCCCCAACTCATGGCTCCCAGAGCCGTGGCTTTGGGATGAAATATGATCCCTTCACCGGCAACCAGCAGTTCCACGGCGGCATAGATATTGCCAACCGAACCGGCACCCCGATCTATGCCACGGCTGATGGCGCAGTCGAATTTGCCGCTCATGACAATGGCGGACTGGGCAACCTGGTGGTACTCGATCATGGATACGGGTTTACAACCAGGTATGGTCATATGAGCAAGATGAAGGTTTTTGTCGGTCAGACTGTCAAGCGGGGCACTTTGATCGGTTATATTGGCTCCACCGGCTATTCCACCGGGCCGCATCTTCATTATGAGGTTCTAAGAGATAACCGGCAAATCAATCCCCTTGACTATATTGTGAGTATGCGGTAACGGCCGGCAAATCCAACGATAAAAGCATTTCAACCCCCGTTCCGACCCCGGAATGGGGGTTTTGATTTAGGTCAGATTGTAGGTCAAAATTGACTTACAAAACTTTCTATAAAGGGTTGCAGGGCACGGATCAGCATCGGTCTGATATGGATTTTGAGGGGAGAAACAGGATGTGAATAAAGATAAGTGTCAAACCCCGACCAAGGGGTCGGGACAGGCGCAAGGACCTCGAACTACCCGGCTGACTTTATTTAAGTAAACTTACTCCATGTTAGAAGAATGAATTTGATTTGTTGATAAGTGCTGATATATTAATTGATATCGGCCGCCACAGGTGGCCGAAGGAAAAACTCAAACCGAAAGGAACAGGAAATGAGAAAAATCATCACGTCATTGATCATAATCCTGCTATTCGCCCTGACGGCGACTGCCGGCACACGTTCCGCCGGTTTCTACGGTGTAGGGCCAAGAGTCGGCTTTACGGTTAATCCCGACCAGATTCATTTTGGGGGTCATATAGACTTCGGAGAGATTGCCACAAATTTGATGATGGTTCCAAATCTGGAAATAGGTTTTGGCGACAATCTGACTACGATTGCACCGTCCTTTGAACTTGATTATCGCTTCCGCTCCGACTGGGGCGTCTGGACGCCCTATCTCGGCGGCAGTGCCGGGCCGATTTTTTATTCCGCCAAGCACGGCGGCAGCAATACTGAATTCGGTCTCTATATCGAGGGCGGGATCATGAAAGGATTATCCGGCAGAAATTCGGGATATTTTTTCATTGAGGCCAAGCTTGGGCTGGCTGACGCCCCCGACGCAAAGTTTACGGTCGGTTGGACTTTTGGCAAATAGTCCGAGCGTTGCCGGATTGCGGTCCTGACATAAGAAATACTGCGGCCGAGAAGACCAAGATAGTAGAATATGTTTAGGTAGGTCAGGAGCTTTACGCTCCTGACATTACCGTGTCAGGTCTGCAAGAGACCTGACCTACAAAACTTTACATGCACCCAATCTTCGGCGCGGGGCCGCCTTTGTACAGGTAATTTATCAAATAAGTAATATCCTGGATATTCACCAGACAAGTGCCGTTGATATCAGCCACAAACTTCGGTTTCGGTTCTGCGCCGTCATTATATAGGAAGTTTATGATAAAGGTTATATCCTGGATATTGACCAGCCAGTCGCCGTTGGCATCACCCAGTTTCCAGGTGCGGAAATTATGGATATCGGTAGAATAGGTGAAACGTCCGGTCTTATCGGTCGCTTTCACTTTCCACCAGTATCTGGTGCCGAAAAAGAGACTATCGGTCGGGGTATATTGGTTTTCGGGAATCTCAATCGTCTTAACAAACTGGAAATTGCTGTCGAGCGCAAGGTACAACGTATAGCGCACCGAATCGAGCGGATCGGGATCGATGGAAATCCCCCAGAAGAAATAAGGGAGCATGTTGAATATAATATTTCCGGCCGTATCGGGCGGCTTGACCAGCTCAAACGGCCAGGGAGATTCCTCGACCGCGTTGACATATAAGTTTCTGCGTTCACCATAGGGGGTCCAGTCCGAATATTCGTATCCATCGAAACAGCGCGCCTGCCAGATATACTGCCAGTTTTCATTGAGGGGCGAGGAAACGATCCAGCCGGTCGAATCGACGCCCGAGGGGATATTGGTGCCGGTGGTTGTTTGGGGCGGCCCCCACATACTATGATTGGTAATGGAAAATTCATAGACGAGCGTGTCGTTTTCGGCATCGGTGGCGTTGTGAACATAAAGCGTTGGTGTGGCGGTGTTGACAACCGCCCCGCTATCCGGCGACGCCAGCACCGGCACGGACGGAACCGAATTCATTCGGAACGAGATCTGATACCAGTTTGACCAGACGACTCCGTTATGCACCCGGAGCCGGAGATAATAAGTAGCCCCGTCAACAAGCGGCGCACCGGCATAGGTGACAAAGGTATCGGCGGAGGCGACCGGCGCCGGATTCCACATCTCGGCAAAGGCCCAGTCTGAATCTGTTCCGACCGCAATAAGAAAGCTGTCTTGCGGAATCGCGCCAAGATCATGGTAAGACCAGTAGATCTGCGGAGTGTTTGACTTAACATGCATAATATTCTCACCTTGCATCCCGAAACTGCTGATATAAGGCCCGCATGCGACATCAAAGGCGCCAATAAGCTGCCCGCAGCTATTATTAGCCGGTGCACAAGAAGAACTTATGCTTAAATGAAAGTCTTGATTCTGTGTAGCACAGAATAGAGGATCTGCTGAAATATTGCCATTAATACCCAGTTGGCTACTTATACCTCCCGGCCAGCCGCTGACACCACTGGACCAAATATTTGAACAACCAAATAATATCGTCTCTGGTCCGCAGACTATTGGCAGAGCAGTGCCATTGTAGGCTATTATGCAATTCTGGGCCTCAATATAGCCACCGCCTATATAAAATGCAGATCCTGGTAATGGTCCTTCCATGCCGTCGGCAAAATTACCCGCAAAAGTATTATTCCGCATTGTACAAATGCTATTTTCACTGCACATCGCACCACCACCCCCACCATAATCGACAAATACCGAATTTTGGGAGAATAAGCAATAGTCAATGGTGCTTTGAGTAACATTAGATAAGTAGCATGCACCACCATTAGATCCACTATTTGAAACAAAAGCACAATTGTCAGCAGTCAGTGTACCAGTATAGATCGCAATTGCGCCACCATGCCCTTCAGAACCTTCTTCAATAAATGCAGCATTGTCGGTAAAATCGCATCCAATTAACGTTATACTGGTACTATAAACAGCTATTGCTCCTCCATCTCCCTTGTCAGAATAATTATGATGAAATGAACATCCGGTAAATGTTATATTTGAATTCATTGTGTATACTGCACCACCATTACCGACAAACGTACGGGGCGCCAGCGACGATGACAATAGTGAAGACGCCTTACATGCACCGCAGCCTACCCAATTATCTCTAAATAGGCAATTGACCATATGAGCATTTGAGTTAATCAAGTATACGCAACCAGCATTGATGCCCCAATGATCCTTTATGACACATCCAATTATGGTTGGTGAGGAATTGATACAATTTATAGCCCCCCCATGCATAGCCCCCTGCCATGCTTGATCTTTTAGAGGCTTGATAGTAAAGCCTATAATGGTTGTAGTGCTATCCTCGCCATTTATTACATTAAAACCGGTATTATCCCATTCCACGCTGTCGACCAGAATTATCGTGCTATCAGGTCCACTAATTGATTTTATCACAATTGATTTACCCTGCGGATTAATATTTCTGTTTCCCGGGCCAGTATAATTACCTGCATTAATAAGTATAGAATTGGAGTGAACCCCTTTTGTTGGACAGGTTAGGGTAGGACGGTTTGGCGGTTCACTTTTTCGTTCCTCAGTAGGGCCTCGAACTCGTTGGGTGGTCGATAGCCCAGAGAGGAATGCAATCGTTTCTCATTATAGACAT
>JAPLUR010000112.1 GCA_026397505.1 Candidatus Zixiibacteriota bacterium | reverse complement strand
TCTTGCACCGGCTTGGCAGTTTGCACAACCGCCGGTTTAACCGGAGTCGTGCCCTCCTTGACCGGCCGGGGTGCTTTGGCATCAGAATCGGCCACAGCCAAAACAAAGAATAGGACTGCGAGTACTAATATATACAGCGTTTTTTGTTTCATATCATTCCCTCAAGAAAAGTAACGTCTATGTCAATATCATGCATTAAATATTTCAATTCCCAATGATCAGCCATTTAATACCATTGGAAACAATGGTTACCCACATCATTGAAGCGACCGGATATGTGAGAGCTCCATCAATTAACTCCACTCCGTTGGCATCGACTGTCACAATTATCCCCACGCCTCCAGTATTCTTTATGGTATAAATCCTGCCGGTGATTCCTACGGCTGTCGGTAGGGTAATGGTGAGATTCGCTGTGCCTTCGATGATGCAGTTGGAAGATGTCGCCACGATACTTGCGGCGGTCGACTGAAAGCCAACTGCAATCGAACCATTATCATGCAATGTCGAATGCGGGGCGTTGGTCATGATCCCGGTATTGCCGGCGGCATGAATAAGAAATTGGTTTGGGGCCGTTGATGCAAAAATGCCGGCGGCATTATCGTTCCAGACGAATGAACCGTCGTGAAGGGACTGCGCCTGCTGTCCTGCGGCCAGCGAAAAACGTCCATTGGCACGATTATCATTACCGCCCGGGATTACTGAACAATGACCGAGAGTCATATTGTTTTTTCCGCCGCCAATGCCGGCAAAGGATCCAGCAGCTGTGTTATTTTGGCCGCCGAGGATAGCGCCGCCGGAGTCTGTTATCCTATTATCATTACCGCCCGCGACCGTTCCCCAAATGGCGTTGGTATTTATATAGTGTTCATTACCACCCCCAACTGTGCCATATTCGGCCAACACCGTATCAAGCTCGCCGCCGGCAATTGTCCCGGCATAATCGGTCACCCGATTGTAATTGCCACCGCCAATTGTCGCGTACGGGGCAGAAGTTTCTGTGATGTTGTAATATCCACCGCTGATGGTGGCTCCAATATCGTTCGCCGCATTAAAATGACCACCGCTGATTGTCCCGCTCAGAGCGCCTGCGGCCACATAGTTGCTGTCGCCGCCGCCGATGGTTGATTTTATACCCGCGGCCTGATTTTCATATCCTCCGCCAATGGTGGACATATAGCCCTGCGCATAATTCCGCAGGCCGCCGCTTATAGAAGCATATGCTCCTTCGGAAAGAGTACCTCCCGAAACCCCGGCCTCATTGCCCGAGCCGCCCCCAATGGCAGTACCCAAATCATAAGCCTTATTTTTTTCACCGCCCCCAACAAAACCGATGGCGCCGTAGACTTCATTCATGTAACCACCGGCAATTGTGGCAAGGCGCGCTTCGTCCCCAGCGGGAACGTTGCCATTTCCAATAACGTTGGAGTGACCGCCTCCTATCGTTGTGTAATGACCTATGGCTTGGTTACTAACCCCGCCGCCGACAACTGCCGACTGGTAGTTCTGGCCGCTTCTTCCCGTAGTACTGTTAAGTCCAAGATTAACATGAGTATTCCTAGCGGTTCCATACATTCTGCCGGCAGTAAAATTGTCATGTCTGGCAATACCCCAGGCGCCATGGGTTTCCAAAACTTCTGTTGGGCCGGCTGAAGGCTCTTTATCCCAATCGTCATCAGAGGCGACAGCGCCAATATCCTTCCATTCGGCTGTGCCAGTGGCATCGATTGAAGTCAAGACCCGATTGGCCGCGGCACTGCCGCCGCGTATTCTAATCTTATCAACAATATCAAGAGAGACAGAAGGATTATTGACTCCAATTCCCACACCCCCTGTGGCCCGAATAAGAAATTGGTCCGGACCGGTTGATGAAAAATCGGCGTTAGTATGGTCTGCCCATACAAAGGTACCATGATGATTAGTAAGGACTTTCGCTCTAAATCCAGCAGCATAGGAGTAGTTCCCCGCTGCTTTATTAAAAGCTCCGCCGAGTGCAATTGAAAACCATGCTGCCGCTTCATTGTTCGATCCACCGGGTATAGTTGAAGCATACGCTGTTGCACGGTTGTTATATCCACCGCCTATTGCCGAGAAAAGCCCAAGTGCCTGATTTTCTCTTCCGCCACTAATTGTGGAGTATGAGGGCGTACCGCCGGGGGATCCCGCGATATTTCGAACGCCTCCCCCAATAGTCGACCAAGCACCATTTGAAGTATTTTCGAGCCCTCCCGCAATCGTCTGGAATCCGGAATTATTGGGGTTAGCAGCTATATGATTATGATAACCACCGCCGATAAAGGAGTATTGCGCAGCCACAACATTATTGCAGCCGCCTACAATAGCTGCAAAATTGCTTAGTGCCTTGTTGCACGCGCCCCAGCCAACGCCGCTGCCTACGAATGTAGCCGAGTTATTCTTGCCGCCTACCACTATGCCTGTCGGGCTGTCACAATTCGCAGGGGGGTGGAACAGATCCGTAATCGGGAATTCAATAGCCTGCTCGAAACTAGGACTCGGAGGGGGAATGGTAGTATCAACAGTAGTGTCAGGACTAATAGCGGCGCTCACTAAGTTGCCGTATCCCCCGGCAATCGATCCATAGTCACCTAAGACAGTGTTGCTATCGCCGGCAACAAATGTGAATTCTCCCGAATCAACATTCTGGCTCCCCGGATTGAAACCGTCGACACAACTTGCCTGCACCGCAAAGGGTGTCGTGGTAAACATGGATCGCGCGGCCATTTCGGCATTCCCCCCTACTTTGATCCCCAGCCATCTGCCGGGAGGATAACTGTGGAGGAATAGATTTTCATCCCAGTTACCGGGGCTCATTGACCCAAGTTTGACCGTGAACAAGCCGTTGGCCACGTTCACGGCCGGATATGTTTCAGACCAGATTGCCACCCCGCCGACTGAATCCGTGTAGATGGAAAATGTAATTGATACCGTCGTGTCCAGCGGATTGCCCGAGGAATTGGTCAGTCGCCCCTGGTAATTGATTAAGCTTGGTACCCCGGCCGTGACCATCGCCGCCATGACCAGCATCCCAATTGTGAGCAAAACGCTCGTTAACAAGATCCGTTTCATCTTGTCCCTCCTTAGGGTTTGATTTTAGGATATCATAACCCGTGACGCCCCCTGATAGGCCGCGCCCGAAGGCCAACGCTGCATTCTCAAAAGGTCTGTCGCAAGTCGGTTGTTGTCACAGGGAGCGCCCGGTGCTCATCTGTCCTCGGTCCCTTCACGGGCTACTCCCAACCTGGACCTATAGCGGGCCGTATCGGGCCTGCCTTACAAGAAATTTTTGATATACTTTTCTCTCAAAACGAAAAAAATAGCTGCAATGCAATGATGAGATGAATTCTCGTTGATGTCTAACTCTTAGTCTAAAGTAGAATATAGGCCAAGCCCATTGCCCTGTCAAGTCTTTTCTCAAACAATTTTTGCGGGGAAACTCATTGTCAGGTGCGCCCGCCGCGGCCCGTTATTGATCTATAATGACTTATTTTTCTGCACGGTGACAGCCTCGGTGAACCAAAGCAGCTCTTCAATGAAAGATGCTGCCGACTTTTCATATATTGGATCCGCCGGTGTGCCGTCGTCGGCAAAACTCTCCTGCACTTTCAGAATCGGCAGCCCCACCGGAATCGGCCATGCACCCATCTGCAGGAAAACCAACCGCAACTGCGCCAGGCAATTCAGCCCTCCAAACGGCCCGCCGGAAACCGAGACAATTCCTATCGGCTTTCTTTTCCACTCCGACTGAAGATAATCGATACAGTTCTTAAGTACACCCGGATAGCCGCTGTTGTACTCCGGCGAGACAACGACAACGGCATCGGCCCCAATAATCTTGTCGGCGAACTCCTGAAGCCGCGGCGGCGGATCATCACGAAACTTCAAACGCTCTTCCATGATCGGGAGATTGTACTCCAGAAGGTCGAGAATCTCCGTTTCAATCTTGCCGGTCCTTTTCATTCTATCATATATAAACCGTGCCACCTTGGGGCTTTGCCGCCCGCGACGGGTACTTCCCAGTATGATGGGGATTGAAAACATATGAATCTTCTCTCTATTTAATGACTGTTTCGCGGCCGCATTTGCCGCAAGTGACAGAAGTACTCTCCGAAGTCGGTGACACCTGAAGCGTATTCCCGCAGGCGCAGGCAAATGACTCCCATCCTCTTCCCTTGCGCGTGTAATTGGAAAGGGGCTGCGCAGCGCTCTGCGTGACCGTATCCAGAACCGCACCTACCGTGGCGAGTTCGGCGACCGGGACGGAGACGGTACGTCCGCAGCGCGGGCAGGGAAGTGACGCTTTCTTGAAATCGGGCGGCACCTTTATTTTCAGACCACAGAGACAGGTCAGAAAGAGAAAACCGTTGATGGCACGGGTAAGATCGCCCAGGTCGGTCCGTTTCGGTTTCTTCAATGGCTCCGCTCCCGCACCGGAAGCCGGACGTATCGGAATCGGCGTCGTGTCTTTCAAACCCGAGGCCGGTATCACCCGTGCACCTTTTCCCTTGACCGCACCAAAGGCTTCCTGATAGGCAATCAGACTTGCCCCCTGCGAAATGGCCCGCAGGATTCTAATTCGTTCCGAAATAGGCGGGTGAGTGCTGGTCCAGTCAGCCATCTTCATCCCTTTTGCTTTAAGGGGATTGACAATATAGAGCGGTGCCGTCGCTTTGCTCACACGCCGCATATCCTCGGAGCTTGTGGATATTTTTTCCAGGGCCGAAGCGAGCCCCTCCGGATAGCGTGTCAACCTCACCGCCGAGGCATCCGCCAGATACTCCCGCCGACGCGAAATGGCGAAATAGAGAAGCCGGGCCAGGATAGGCGCCAGTATGGCAAAGACGATGGCGACAATCATGATTATCGCCTGCCCCCCGTCCTTGGAATCGCCCGAACGGTACCGTCGCGACGACCCGCCCGAAAACCAGAGCCCGTGCAGGAATACCTCCGATATAAGTACAATCCCCCCCAGCATGACACCGGCGAAAGTCATGAACAGAATATCGCGGTTGAGAATGTGCGAGGTTTCGTGGGCGATCACTCCCTGAAGTTCATCCCGGTTCATGCGCGAGAGAAGTCCGGTCGTGACCGCAATAGCTGCTTTTTCCGGCTTGCGTCCGGTGGCGAAGGCATTGGGCGCCGCCTCATCAATGACATAGATCTTCGGCATCGCCGGAAGACTCCCGGCGATTTTCATCTCCTCGACAATATTAAAAAGCTGTGGATGAATGTCGCGGGTTATCTCCCGCGCGCCGCTGCTGGAGAGCACAATCGAATCCCCGGCAAAAAAACTGATCAGCGACAGCACCAGCCATAGCGCCAGCGCAATGGTGATTCCTGCTGCGCCGCCGTTCTTGGGCATATAGGCGGCGCCAATGAAGTACCCCAGGAGCACCAGGCAGCACCCCATCAGTACAAATAAAACCAGCGATTTGGTCCTATTCTGTTGAATTAATTCCCACATGCCGCTGTCTTCCTCTCAAGCGCCCATTTCATCACTATAAAAAACCTCATTCTATTCAATGGGTTTAGGAAAAACTGACCTTCGGGGCTTCACGCTCCCCTTTGTCCTCCACCTCAAAGAATTCCGACTGCTGGAATCCAAACATCCCGGCAATCACACTGGAGGGAAACATCTGAATCTTGTTGTTATAGTACAGGACTTGATCATTGTATGCCTGCCGCGAAAAAGCAATCTTGTTCTCGGTCGAGGTCAACTCTTCCTGCAGAGCCAGGAAATTCTGGTTGGCCTTCAGGTCGGGATAATTTTCGACGACCAGGAAAAACTTACTCATGGCGCCGCTCAGTTCCCCCTCGGCCTTGGCTTTGTCGCCGACCGTCTCGGCGCTCATCGCCCGGCTGCGGGCCGCCGTGATATTTTCCAGCGTCGTCCGCTCATGCACCATATAACCTTTGACCGTTTCCATCAGATTCGGTATCAAATCGTGTCGCCGTTTTAATTGGACATCAATCTGCGACCAGGCATTCTTCACCTGATTGCGAAGCCGTACCAGCGTGTTGTACATGCCGATCAGAACAAAAACCAGCACGACCAACAGACCCAGAATAATAAGCAATGATGACATCGCTACCTTCCTTTCCACTATTTACTTATTCTTGAACATCTCTCTCAATAAACCGTGCACCTTGCTATGGCGGTCGGTATCGAACAAATGCAGAATCTGCTCCAGCTCTCCTTTATCAAACCATAAACCATGTCCTTGCGGGCATTTATCCAGGCGGACTTCCACCGATTTCCCGACCGTTACATATTCCATCTTTTTCAGGCAAATGGGGCAGTTACGATCGCTCCGTTTATGCGCGGCTCCCTTCGCCATTTCTCCCAGCATCTCCCTGACCTCCCGCGGATTTTCGAGAATCGCCTCCAGTTCACCGGAATCAAGCCAGGTGCCGCCGCAGGCAAGACAATGGTCGATTTCGACTTCATCCAGTTCCAGAACTACCATCGGCTCATTGCAGACTATACAATTCATACCCTTATCCTTCTCAGTTGGCCAAAAGCAACAATATCAAGATGCAACGAATTTGTCAACTGATTCCCGCAGGACAGATAAAATCAACTTTCCTTTCCCTGTCACAATCCGGTTAGGCATTGACTGTTTTACGCTTCGAGCTTATATTTGTTACGATATTGGCCGTGAGATTGATGTATTTTGCCGGCGGATAACAGTCGGAACACCTGAGGAGAGAGTTGGCTATGCCGTCCATGCTGCTTGTTTACCCATCAAGTTATAATTATCCGACCGCCTGGGATAAGGTCAAAATTAAGTCCTCACAACTCCTCCTGGCCTCTTATCTGGCACAGTTTTATCCGGTGGAATATGCGGATTTTGAAATAAGTATCGCCCGCCCTGCCAGCAATGTGCAAACCAAACGGTTCGAGCGGAAGGTAAGGGAATATCTTGCGACTCGCCGTTTCGATATTCTGGCTCTTTCCTGCTGGACCAGCCTGTCATACAAAGCCACGATCGCCGTCGCCCGGATCGCCCGCGAGCTCTATCCCAATTGTCTTATGGTCGTCGGCGGCTATCATCCCTCGGCCCGTCCGGGTGATTTCTTCAGCAAAGACAGGATAATCGATTATGTAATCCGCGGCGAGGGGGAACTGGCCATGCGCGACATTGCCCAATCTCTCTCCACGGCCGGAAGACCCGCAGAAACCAAAATCGTGGACTCCCCAACTCTTTATCCGGAGCAGTTTGTCGATATCAATTGGGAACTCTCCGACCCGATCGTAAAAGATGCCTTTCCCGATGGTGTCGGCGATCTGGCCATCTATCTTTCCCGTGGCTGTCCCTTTTCCTGCAGTTTTTGCATGGAATCGCTCAAGGATCACCATTGGCGGCCTTATTCTCCGGAGGCAGCGATTGAACAGATACAACTCGGCGCGGAGCATAACCGTGCTTATGCCATCGCTATCGGTGACGCCTGTTTCGGAGTCCGCCCTTCTTGGCGTAAAGAATTCTTCCGGAGACTGATCGACCTCAAACCATCTTACTGGATTACGTTCGAAACCCGCCCGGAATACCTTGATGAGGAGGATATCAAGCTTCTATCACAGCTCAAAGTCGCCATCGAAATCGGATTGGAGAGCTGTTCGCCGACCATGCTCCGAATAATGAACAAGACCCGCACCCCCGATAAATTCCTGGCCTCCTTCCGGAAAATGAGCCGGCTTCTCAATAACTATGGCATAATTCATGTGGCCAATCTTATCCTGAATCATCCCGGTGAGACACAGCAGACCCTGGAGGAGAGTTTTGCCTTTGTGGATGAGGAATCAAAGATCAATCAATCCAGTCTTATCTGGGCCTGCCATGATTACATGCATTTCCCCGGAAGCGACATCGACCGGCGGCAGGAATTCTATGAGCAGGAGTACGGTACAGTTTTTCTCCACCCCAACTGGTGGCATGAGGACGAGGATATTCTGGGCACCAGCCGCAATATATATCCTTCACGCGATCTGACCGGCGAGCGGGCCCGCCTCTGGCGGCAAATGTATAACGAGCGCGAGCGGCGTCTCAAGGATTGCCTGACTGATGCGGCGTTCAAATTCGGCGCCGACTCTTTCTTTCCCCGCTGGCGCGACGACCCTCGCTTTGGGACGTTATGAATTTTCCGGAAATATAAATTAATATGGCGCCTACAAAAACCCTGATGCGCCGGATTAAACTGGTCTGTAATATACAGCGGCTGAGTCGCTGAAGGGTGACTTGACCCTCTTTTCATATCGGATAGTCATTCGTTATTATCAATCAGTAAACCTATGTTATGTCGGTATTATATGACTCTAATCTTGTCCAGTTTTCGCCCTCATCCGCAGAAATCGGAAATTTTCCTGCCTGAAATTGCTTGACATCCCTTGTATATCCATTTATATAGGAGTATTATCTGAAACTCAAGAGACAAAGGATTCTGATGAAAACTTCAATGTTAATTACGGGATTCATTTTATTGTTAACCCTTCTGATTGGAATTGGTTGCGGCGATGATGATAAGAAAATCACCAATCCCGAATATACCATTCCCTCAAATCTTGTCGGCACGTGGTGGTATCACTCAGGCACGCAGGACGGGGTTCCGATAGGATCATTTGCCGAGATCAGCATGACCGATACTTCCCAGGCAGGATCTGTTACATTTCACTCCAACGATACATGGAACAGCGCCGAGACCTACAACAGCCAGGTAGTCTTTACCCGGAGCGGGACTTTATGGGTCAAGAGCGATACTCTTAAGATCATAATGAAAATTACCAACGGCATCCCGGAACCGACAATTGATACATCCTCCGGTATTTGGAATATAACAGGCGATACGCTAATCTTGATGAATGTAATCGATCTTGGATCCGATACTTTCACGGTTGTAATAAAGTATCTTCCGGAATAATCCTGAGTGGCAACTCCGGCCTTATTAAGGCTACAATCGAGACTGGAACGGGAGTTATAGAATATGACAGGTCGGAAACCCGGCGTTTTCGATCTCTTTTACATTGCACGATAACATCTCCTCTTTCAGCGATATTGCCGCGAGGGATCTTTTGGCAATTGGCACTCCAGTTTAATGATTTTCCGAAATGAAAGAATTTATGGCAGCACTAGTCGTTTCTCAACGCCTCGACCGGATCGACATGCGCCGCCCGACCGGCCGGGTATGCGCCTGCCAGAAGACTCACCCCGATACCGATCGCCAGTGCGATTAGAATCAACCAGAGCGGGAGAGCAAAGAGTTCCATCGGCGGGATTCCCTCGCGCTGCATTACGATATGCGCCATGCCCGAGGCCACTCTGGTGATAACCCACCCGAAAAATATCCCGGCGGATGCGCCGATGGCGCCGATCACACCCGATTCGACCAGAAAGAGGAAACGAATGTCGCTGTCATCCGCGCCCAACGACTTGAGGACCCCAATCTCACGTTTCCGCTCCAGAATCGACATTACCATGGTATTGATTATTCCCAGCGAGGCGGTAACCAGTGCAATCAATCCGATTACCCCCAGGGCTAGGTCGAAATAGAAAAAGAATTTTTGTATCTCGCTGAACTGTTCGGCAAAACTGAACGCACGGAACCCCATCGCCTCGACCGAATCTTTTACAAGCTTGAACGGCACTCGTGGGTCAAGGTCCAGTGTCACCTGACTGAAACTTCGGGCGTCGGTTTCACCCTCCGCCGGCAAAAGTGTGCCGCTGCTCATGGCGGTAAAAAGCTCGGCCGGATCGCTGCTGAAACCGGAACTGCTGAACTTGAGCGCTGTGGCGGTCGGCACGATTATCGGCTCGATCCGCAATCCCCCCATATGCTCCTGCCCCAGAACGCCGCAGATAGTAAAAGTGTCGCGGATTTCATCGCGGGCATTCAGGAACCCGTTCAGGAATCTTCTGATGGCACCGTTCACTTCCCCCCGAATAGTCCGCTGTCGATACGACTCATAGCGCAACGAGTCAAAAGCTATTTTCTCTAAACGGTCGCGCACTGTCTTCCCCTCATCCGCCAGAATATGGGCCAGGCCACTATCGATACTTGAAACCCGCATGGCGAGCACCAATTTTTTGCCGAGGACGGAATCGGGACTGCCTAACTTCAGAGTGTCCAGCAGCCATTTGGTCACCAGAACCTCGCGGGCGCTGTCATCGGCAAACGGTTCACCGGCCAGAATTCCCGAAAAAAGCTTTGTCCGGAGCGCCTCGGTGCCAAGCGCTTGTGCTTTGCTTGTTATGACCGAATCATCAACCGTCGCCGTAACCGTGAATGCATCATAAGGGTAAGCCAGGTTGACCCCATGCAACTGCGACAACTTCTCCAACGCCGTCTGATCGAGAACAGCCGCCTTGGAGGAATTTTCGTTTTCCGTGTTCTTTTTGGGATAGACCTGCATGGTCGAAAAAAGCCCCAGCTTGTCAAATTGCTCGGTGATATATTTCTGGTTGCCCGCCCCAAACGAAAGCATCGACACAAAAGCGGCAATGGCGATCACCACGCCGGAGGTGGTCAGAAAAGTCCGCAGTTTCATGCGGAGCAGATTTCCGATCGAAACCGCCAGTTTATCGCGGAAAGTCACAGGGCACCGTCCCGTTCGATTGTCTTTGCACCGGCATCAACAAGACGTCCGTAATTCATCCGGAAGGTTGTCCCGGCATATTGCTGCGCCAGTTCAAGGTTATGCGTGACCATTACCACGGTCAGGCCCTTACCGTTCAAACTCTTTATTAATTCTATAATCTGCAGGGCATTATCATGGTCGAGATTCCCGGTCGGTTCGTCGGCAAAGAGGATTTCCGGTTCCTTCACAATCGCCCGCGCCATCGCCACCCGTTGCTGCTCGCCGCCGGAAAGGTCAGCCGGGCGATGTGTCAGCCGGTCGGCCAGACCCAGTTGTTCCAGAATAGCGGTTGCTTTTCGCTTCCTTTCCCGATGCGGCGTATCATTGAAATAGAGCGCTGCTTCCACATTCTGCAATGCAGTATAATGCGATATTAGATTGAACGACTGAAAGACCATCCCCACTTTATGTGCCCGATAGGCTGCCAACTGACCGCGCGATAAGTCGTACAGGGATTCCTCCGCCAGCGTCACTCCGCCCGAGGTTGGTGTATCCAGCCCGGCCAGAAGATTCAGCAGGGTCGATTTCCCCGAGCCGGAGGCGCCGACCACCGCGACAAAATTGCCCCGTTCGATATTGATCGTGACACCATCAAGCGCCTTAACCTCATACCGCCCGCGCCGGTAATACCGGCAGAGGTCTCTGGCCTTTAACCAGGGATTATCAGACATAATTAAAGCGGATATTCAATTCTTATATAATTCATGGGCATAATATATGGATAAATCATTGATAAACAAGGGCACTTGGGGAATCTCCCTGAATTATGGTTGACCTATGAAAGAAATGCTATTCACATTCTATTACGCAGATGCAATTGCAAAATGGTCGTGCAGATTAATAAAATTAACTATTATTCTTATAAGGATATTGTACCGCAGTATGAATTAATTACATTGGGAGGCTGCAATTCCCATTCGTCATTTCTTCGTTCAGGGAATTTACGAAATTTCTGATCACCAAGAAATAATTTGAAACTTTGCCAAATATCTTCGTTTCCCCAATATTCGGAATGTCTAAGCCAGGTGTTTTCACTCTGCCCTTTCCAGACTCCTTGTGGCCCGCCTTCAAGTCCAATTGCAACTGGGAAAAAACCTTCGCGCGCCACTGTCTGACCGGATGGAAAAAACCATCGGAGTGTAGTGTCATTTGTAGAATAGAACACAGCCTGACGCCCTGTATTTACTATCACCGGCATGAAGGGGCTATCTGGCGGAAGGAGCATATAGACTGGCACGGCAGCACCCATAAGACACAGTTTCGCATTAAAGGCAAGTTTAAGATGACCCGCTTTTATGAGCTCACCGACCGTTTCGAAGACAAGGCGGCAACCCAGCGAATGCGCCACAAAAACAATTTCCTGTCCGCCCGCGACATTATTTCTCAGATATTTTGAGAGCAAGGTAGCAGCCTTTTTCGCTTTGTCTATCTGCAAAGGATAACTGAATAATGAAAGGACCCTATTGTTGTGGTTTCCTGGCCAGTGAAATTTCCAGATCGAGTTCAGTAAGTTCGTCGAATTATTGGTTTTCTTCAATTGAGTAACAAATGCAGAATAGGAATCAGTCGCTTTTTTCTGAGATACATTATATCCGTGGATCAGAATAATCATTCTATTCATAATGAACTTCTGATTCCCGAATGGCTGAACACTGTCGGCCAATTCTGAACTATGTTCGTCTTTCCTTACAGATATCTCATTGCAGCGCAACTCCGACTCCGAATCCATCATCTGCGTACCCTTTCCACGGCTGCCACAATATCGCGTGCAATAGAAGCGGCATATCCCGCGAATATCGCCGTCGCAAAATATATAATGTAGAATCCAACATCTTCACTCTTAAATATGGAAAATCTGCTCATCAGCAGAGCACTCAAGACTATGGCCGCCAATTTCAAATAAAATCGCCACCTATATCCAACAGAAACCTGAAGGGAATCAATATTCCTCTGAATAGCATGGCCAACCCTGTTTCGACTTTCAATTAAAGCATCTTGATTCCCCTCTGTAGACAAGGGGCTCTTTTTCAGTTCTATATATTTTTCCACACTTGCCTTGCTCTGTTCATCTGATCCTACAAATGCGAAAAGCAATTCTTCATTTTTATCCGGATAACTGAGCGCCACCTGTGCCGCTGTGGCTATCTGCCCGCATAATTGCTCCAATGGCAACTTAAATAGGGATTTTGCATTTCCCGACGTTGAAAGTGATATCAAGTTATCAAAAATATGGCAATTACGCGGGCCTTCGATATTATTCCTATTGCACAGGCCCCCGCCATGCAACCACTTATGCACCGAAAAACTATGAAATATGCTTCGGACTGACACCTTGAAGAGCTGAATTATTGCCATGACGATCACGCCGATCGCACAAGCATTTATGGCATAAGGCAAAACCAGATTCAGAATCTTAGCATCGTTCATTGCGATAATCTCCTTTTGGTAATAGAAATCCAATGTCAATATATTATAATATATTGCGGCAGTCAATAGACGAGCTAGGAATTCAAGCAATCGTCCTTTTGCAAATTCGGTTCTGATAGGTCAAAAGCCCGCCGCCGATGGACGCTTTCGACATTTTTCGCACTTACCCCGCCCGCCAATCGAGTTTCCTCAGGGCCGCTATGTATTGAACAACGGGTTACCCGCAGAGAATGAATCTCTCCCTATTTTATCTGCCTATACAAGAGACTTACCACCGGATTAACCACCAGCGATGTTATCATGCCGATCGTTCCCGCCTGCGGTGAGGGCATGCCGGTGGCATAAAGCACAATACAGACACCCAGGCCGAGAAATGATGATGCGATCGCGCCCACCTTATTCATACGTTTCGACAGAAGTCCCCAAAAGAAGGGACCAAGGAAGGTCGAGCCGACCGCCCCCCAGGATATCCCCAGTATGGCTACGATGGTTGCCGGCTTATAATAGGCGAATATTACCGAAAGGATTATGAACAGGGAGCTGAAAATCCGCATATACAGGGTCAGCTTCTTATCCGAAACATTTTTGTTTATGAATCCGGCATAGATGTCTTTGGCGATCGATGAACTGGATAACAGAACCAGCGCCGCCAGAGTCGACATCGAGGCCGATAGAATCAGAAGCAGCATCAGGATGGAAAGTGACGGCGGGATTACATTGGTCAGCAACTCCGGCATGAGAGCATCGAAAATCGGTTTGCCGTCTTTGAATGCCGCAGGTGCGTTTTCGGGCGATAACAGGACCCGGCCGGTGGCGCCGGCAAAATAGGCGGCGCTCCCGATGAGAACGGCAAATAAGGTTGATGCCCCCATCCCAATTCGAATCGCTCTGCGGTCTTTGATGGCGTAAAATTTCTGCACCAGTTGCGGCATGGCAAAAGGGGCCACACTGGTCAGAAAGACCAGGGAAAACAACGGCCAGAATCCCGGCGGTCCGACAATTTCGGTCAATTTGGGGTTAATCAAAGTCAGTTTGTCGTTCAGGGCTCCTAGCCCTCCGGCCGCACCGGCCGTGCTGGCCAGAAGAACCGCCGAACCGGCCGCCATAATTATCCCAAAGATAACATCGATCATGGTCATTGATTTATAACCGCCCATGACCATATATAGAGCGGTAAATCCTCCCATAAACAGCAGCGCCCCGGAATATGCGATATCAAAATTGACCTGAAAAAGATAAGCCAGTCCGATAAACACGGCCGCCGAATAAGGAATGAAAAAAACAAAAATCGCTATCGAGCTGAAGAGCTTGAAAAATGGGCTGTCATATCGTTTTTCAAAGTACTCCGGCATGGTCTGAACCTGATAGTCAATCGACATCTGCTTGATCCGATGTCCCATAAGCCACCAGACCCCGAGCACCCCGATGAGGGCATTCCCGACTACTATCCATAGCCCTGAAAGCCCGAAATCCCAACCCACTTTCCCGGCAAAACCGATAAAGAGTACCGCCGAAAAATAGGCTGCGCCGTAAGTGAAAGCGGTCATGAAAGGGCCGATTGTTCCGCCCCCAAGAAAATAATCCGAAAAAGAACGCGTCCGCCGGAATCCGATAATCCCGACAATCACGGTCATTAGTGCAAAAGCAGAGATGACGATTATTCTTGCCAGCATATCAATATCCGATATTAAAAGGTTAGCATTAATTCCATGCGCATCCATCCATAGCTGTCGGCGCCATCAAAATAGTAACTGCCGGGGTCAAAACTTTCCCAGATTACATGGCCGCTCAGATGGGTATTCATTTTATATAATAATCTCCCGATAAAAAGATCCCCGCGGTTTCTTCCTTTGCCGCCGGGAAATTCTGCCTGAGAATCGCCATACTCCGGCGCCATCAGGTGATGATAATCGAACGAAAAAATCAGATCCGGAATAATCTCAACGGAGGTTTTGGCGAAAATAGAGGCGAGATTGCTCCAGTACGCTACGTCCTTTTCGCGGGATGAAGTATATTTTTCGCGGGAGAGAGTGTATATGTATGAATCGCTCCATTTCGGCCATCGCCCAAATATCGGTTCCCAACCTTCATGGTTCTTGGTGGCCAGATCATCGCCGCTCAAGAAAATTCCGCCGATTGTTATCGCTTTCGGAAAAAGCTTCGGCCAGCCGGTCTGATATTCGCTATAAAGATAACCGCCCAGGGCACGGCGAGTATCTCCGCCCCAATTCCCGAACTGTACCGCCGTTTCACCGGTCACGGAAAGACGCCCGACAATCGGGATCTGAAAACGTATTCCCGGGCAATAAATCTGGGACGACTTTGCAATCGCAGTCGTCTTGATATTCTTCCAGATGAAGTATCCGTCGATTTTGGCCTTCTTTATCGAACCGGCATAATAGGCGATCAGAGCTTGCTCGGGCTGATCAACCAATTGCTTATGCTGCTTATTAATTATCGGGAGAATATTATCTTCCTTCGGCTGGTTTGTATATATCAAAGACAGCTTGCTTTTCGAACTGATATTCCAATTGGCCAGGGCGGCGTTGAAATAGATTGAGCGGGAACCATCCAGCGGGCCGCCGTCCATCACCAAAAAACCCTCGCCAAGATTTATATTCTGGCGGCCGATTATCAAATCGATAGGATACCCGCCGGCACTGTCGATTTTCAGATTCAGAAGATCGAAAAATACTTCATCGAAATTGAATTTTTTTGTTTCCGGAACCATATAATAGCGGAATTCATTGGTCAACTTGGCCGTAAGAGCGATATGATTCTTCGGGAAATATTGAATCATGAAACTGGTCCGGTTCCTGAGATAACTTGAACCGGCCGCGGCACTGTTGTCCAGATGAGTGGCATTGTCGGTGGTCTCGATACGAATTCTCTGCGAATAGCCGAATTTAATTTTTTCTGCGCCCTCGGCGATCGCATTTATCGGCAGGCCATAGCACGCCGCCGCTATTAACAGGCGGACGATACCGTTTGAAAGGAGTTTGTACATAAATGTAAGATCCCTGTCTTAATTGCCTGACACACAAAAGGCCATCATAAGCCTCATTTAATTGCCCAAAATATGATAATAAGTTTATAAAATCAATCGTCTAAATTCGGCTCAGGTGGCCCACCCGCTTGCGGTGGGCTTTAATTGCTCTGAGTCGTAGCGAAGTCGGTCAACGACCCCTTAGGGTCTTGACATTGCGCCGCAGGCGCAAATATCTCATTTGCATCGGGTCCTAGTCTGTGGACTGGTGGGCCGCCACTTCATTGTGGGAAAAATGCTCGTTGCGACGAACACTTATGAATTGTAAAGAAAGCAAGCCCATCATGAATGATGGACCACCCGGCCTATAAAACTATAAAGATCAACCAGGAATATAACTTAAGGAGAATAAATCTCGAAAATCAAATGCCAATGAGATAAAGTATGCATCTCTGGAGGGGAAATAGGAGAAATGCATGACCAGCGGTACACGCCCATGCAAAACTGATCCAAATTTAATCCCGATGTCATAACCGTGAGGTCCTGGAAGTGTGTTCAAGAGAATTGCAGCGGAGAACCAATCATAACCTAGCCCAATGAATCCAAATTGCCTATACTGCTCTGTCCAAGACACTTTCGGAGCAGACCAGTTTATTGTATTCACATTTAATCCAATTTCCAGCCTTAGCTTATCTCTAAGTGCATATTCAACGCCCATATAACCACCATAGAACAATGCGCTATTTGATTCATTGTGAGACGGAATGCGAAGGACGCCAATTTGATATCCGAGCATCAGAGGGGAGACTATTTTAATGCGGATACTGAAGAAGCATGTGTCAGTGCTGATACTATCGTTATATGCCAATATCCCAATGTCGTAGTCACCAATAAACGGAATAACTGAAAGGTCAGATGTAACAGCATATTGCCGGATAATAAATTTTCCTTCCGGCGAGGGCCTAAATATCGCTTTAGGTGGTGCAAATGGATTGAACAAACTACCACGGAAACCTACCAATTGGATAGTGTCCGATTGCAGTCGAAGTTGCAAGAATTTAATATGAAAGATAGACTCCCATTGAATAGTGGAGAAAAGCATTTGCTCGACCGGCCCCAAAGGCCTGCCCGGCCGTGCATGGACATCGGCTATTTTCACGGAGACATCACAATCTGGCTTGCTGTATATAGCGAATGGGATTCTTATTTCGGGTTTATTAAATAATAGGCTAGTTCCCTTGACATTCAATACCTTAACTGCAAAAGTAGCGGGGGGCGGTACAACCAGGACATGATATAGTACTTCTTTGCTGCTGGCTATACCATCAGTAATTGTCAATGCAAAACAGTATGCATCCGAATTACGAGGAACGAATTCAATTCTCTTACCTGTTTGTTCAATAGTTACTATCTCCTCGGGGTCTAATGGCAAATTAGTACCTGCTGGGTTTAACTGCCGCCACTTGTAAGATAGCGATGCCCACGGCGTATCATAATCATAGGATTGCGATGCATCTAAGAATACCCTTTGTCCGCGTATTATATAAAACGTATTATTGGAGCGCATTGGATTATTTGATTTAACAATATAGTTTGGAGGATGGTTGCTTATAGGAAATATCCTTTTTAGACTATTTTCCAATTGCGTGGATATTTCACCTCGCGAAATATCCACAATAAAGCCCACATATCTACTTGAGGCATTAATAATGGTGGGGTATTCGTTAAGGCTCTTAGTTGGGGGGAGTGAATCGCTGACAATAAGCTGAAACTCAATTAGTGGTAGCTTGGTAAGTACGTCAATTCTGATGTAACTAGTGCATTGTCTAATTAGTGTAGCAGTTGCACTGTCTTCTTTGACAGACAAGTCGCTTTTTCTTCTGAGCATACCGGGCGACTCATAAAGTCTAATAAGATTTTCTAATTGGTTTACATCATATCTATTAATCGACCATTTGTTGAGATTTACGATTTCTGAAAACAGCCGATTATTGTTGTCGCGGTTACGTAATCTGGAAAGGATATCCTCAATCTGTGGCAAGAAAGTAACATCATTGGCATATAGCAATAATCGCTGATTATCAGCGCGAATATATCCTGTGGATATAATGATAATCGTAAATATTAGAATTATTCGTTTCCCAGTATTATTTGTCATAGCGAGGTACACAGGATTCCATTGCAGCAATAATGGCATCTTGATTGGTTCTAATGAGTTCTTGCATTTGGGCATTAATCCTATTCTCCAATATATTCCTTGGATTTCCTGGATAATCATGCCAAGGCATAAGTTTCAATTGGTCTAAGCACGTACATTCTGAACCATCGATCATGATGGTTATGGAACCGCCGTTATATAGATACATTTGACTATTGTCGGCTGGATATATCTCACCCGTCTGACCAAATGATATATCATATGTAGCATCGGATGAAGGGTCGTATGTAAGACCGCATGTCTCTATGATAGCCTGTCGCAATTCGCTGAAATTGCAGTTGGTAAGGCGAAATGATCGAGACGTTTTTTGATCTGTAATCCATAAAGCACTGTCCATTGGTTTCTTGCTGTCGGCATTTCGGGCCACATTCGAAGATGTTAATATGCTCAGTATACTTGACTTCAAGGAGGCGACCGCCATGATGATTATCCCGCTCACTATTATTATCGCCAGCAACTTATTTTGCCTTATTCTATCAAGTAGATATTTTACCCAATCCCTTTTATTGCTCATATTTGGTTCCGGTGTACCCAAGCGCTTGGCCTTCGACAATCTCTTATGCTCCTCTTGCTTATACTCTTTGCCGGTATCTAATATAGATATCTATTTTGAACTGTCAAGGCGTTAATATTGTGTCACTTTCGACCATTGGCAATCCCTTTCTTGGCCAGGAACCTGGGTAAAGACAAGGCCGAACCCCTCACCTGTCCCGACCACTTGGTCAGGGGCTTCACACTTATAACAATCCATATTCCATCCCCCTATCAAAATCACTACTAAACCGATGGTGATCTACCCCTCGCGCCCCTTATATGAAAGCATGGTGATAAATATGTCTAATAGCATAAAGAAAGACAATATTGGGCCTTTCGTGCCCCCCCCTCAAAATCACCATCGAATCACTACAACGGAAAACAAAAATGAAGAATCGAACTCCCCCCGCATTATCACCCAATTCCCGCGTAATCCGTTGCGGCGCATCCTATAAACTCTTAAACCCCGCCCGGCCCCCCAACCCCCGAATGACAATCTTTAAAAATGCCAAAATTAGGGAACAAACCCATTTTATTCGATCGCTTCACTTCCCTGCAATTCACTGCTATACATACGGTTTCCCCCATTATGGGCACCCCGGAAAACGCCCGGAAATTTTCAAAAACCAAAGCCAAATATCGCCATCCCCTTGGCTTTCATACGATTCGCTCTCTTTTCGGTGGCTTCGCTTTTTCCGCCCGGCACTCAACCAACTGCCATACAACGAATTACCAGAATCACCGACACAGCATATTATAATACTCCTTGCACAGGCCTCAATCTGTTCTATCACATCACATTCCGCAGAAACCGCACCCTATTGCCGCCGATTGCATTATATTACCCCCTGTCGAGCTGGTAACAAGTATGGAACTGTTTGAGAAAGAAAACGAAAATCAGAATGCCGGCGGACAGGCCGACCTGACCACCCCGCTGGCCGACCGAATGCGCCCGCAAACATTCGAGCAGTTTTACGGGCAGGAAAAACTGGTCGGCAAAGATGCCCCGCTGCGCCGCGCTATCGAGCAGGACCGGGTCGGATCGGTGCTGTTCTGGGGGCCGCCCGGTTCCGGCAAGACGACCCTGGCCGAGCTTATCGCCAAAGCGACCAGCGGCCTCTTTATCCCCTTCTCGGCGGTCTCCTCGGGTATCAAAGAAATCAAAGTCGTCATTTCCAAAGCGCGCAACTACCGGAAAATGTCGGGACGCAAGACTTATATTTTCATCGATGAAATCCACCGATTCAACAAAGCCCAGCAGGATGCCTTTCTTCCCTATGTCGAAAAAGGGGATATAGTTTTGATCGGCGCCACCACCGAGAATCCCTCGTTTGAGGTGATCTCGGCACTGCTCTCGCGGGTGAAAGTGTACGTATTGGAAAGGCTTTCGGAGGAGGCGATCAAAAATATTGTCGTTGCGGCCCTGGCTGACACCGAGCGCGGGCTGGGGGGATTGAATCTCACAATCGATGACAAAGCGCTCGAATTCATGGCGGTGGCTGCCGACGGCGATGCCCGCCGGGCGCTGAATCTTCTCGAGGCGATTGTCTCGGATATCGAGCGAGAGGCGAAAATCACGGTTGAGAAGGCGATTGAAATTCACCAGCGGGGAACATTCCTGTATGATAAATCGGGCGAGGAGCATTACAATTTGATATCGGCGCTGCACAAGTCGATTCGCGGCGGCGACCCTGATGCATCATTGTACTGGCTGGCGCGGATGCTTCAATCGGGCGAGGACAGGTTGTATCTGGCGCGGCGTCTTATCCGGATGGCGGTCGAGGATATCGGCCTGGCCGATCCGAATGCATTGACTGTGGCGCTTAATGCACGAGACACTTATCATTTTCTCGGCTCGCCGGAGGGGGAGCAGGCACTGGCGCAGGTCGTGATATATCTGGCCTGTGCGCCCAAATCAAACGCCGCCTATATGGCGTTCGAGAAGGCGATGAGCGATGTATCCGAGAAAGGGTCGCTTCCGGTGCCGCTCTGGATTCGCAACGCCCCAAGCTCGCTGATGAAAGCGCTCGGCTACGGCAAGGGATATAAGTACGCCCACGAGTATGAAGATGCACTCACCGATCAGGAATATTTCCCCGATGAATTGGCCGGAACGGTTTACTACAAGCCGGGGCAGGCGGGAAAAGAGACGAAAATCGCCGAGTATTTGGAGAAATATCGCGCCTATCGCGCCAAAGTTATGAAGAAAGAGTAGGGGTTTGATTTATCAAACCCTTTTGTATGATTTATCAAACCCTTTTATATGATCTACCAAACCCGTTTGACTGATTTATCAAACCGTTTAATTTTTTAATTGGGTATCTCCGTATAATATAAAGACGGACATAGATTGATATGAAAAGAAAAGCTCTTCTGATATTACTCTTATCCCTGCTTATTTTTGAGGGGCTGCAGGCCCAGGTGATCATGATCCCCATGGACGAAACCCAGACAGATCATCTTAAGGCGTACGGTATCGCGTTCAAGGCGCTGCAGATGGGGAAAAAGGTGGAATGGCTTCTCAATTATCGCGGCGGGTCGTTCGTTTATGACGACAATGATGAGCTTGCAAGCCTCTGCCTTCTCCGCGGCGTTGTCACCGAGCAGGTAAGCTCGGCCCAGTTGGCCGATATCTTCCGCACGATCGACGTCGAGAACATGGAAAGGGTTGTTCTGGAAAAACCGCCGGCGATCGCGGTTTATTCGCCCAAAAATGTCGAGCCGTGGGATGATGCAGTCACCCTGGCCTTAAACTACGCCGACATAAAGTATGATGTAATCTGGGATGAGGAGGTTTTGTCCGGCGCTCTGGACGACTACGACTGGATCCACCTTCACCACGAGGATTTTACCGGGCAGTACGGCAAATTCTATGCGGCATTTCGTAATCAGTTATGGTACCGTCAGGAGGTCGAGACCAACGAGGCGCTGGCCAAGAAACTGGGGTACCACAAAGTTTCGGAAATGAAAGGAGCGGTCGCCCGTGCCGTTCTCGACTATGTGCGCCGCGGTGGGTTTCTATTTGCCATGTGCTCGGCGACAGAGACTTTCGATATTGCCCTGGCGGCCGAAAATGATGATATCTGCCCGCGTGAATTTGATGGCGACCCGATTGACCCGAATGCTCAAACCAAACTCGATTATTCCAAGACTCTGGCTTTCGAAAATTTTACCGTATCGCTTGACCCTTATGAGTACCGCCACAGCAATATCGACACCTACCCCGACCGTCTGGTCAAATTTCCGACCGCAGATAATGATTATTTTTATCTTTTTGAGTTTTCCGCCAAGCTCGACCCGGTACCGACCATGCTTGTGCAGGATCATGTCGGAAGAATCAAAGGATTCATGGGGCAGAACACTGCTTTCCGCAAGTCACTCATAAAAAAATATGTGACGGTGCTGGGAGAGGTTGAGGGGTTTGATGAGACGCGGTACATTCACGGCAATTTCGGGCGGGGGACATTTACTTTCCTCTCCGGACATGACCCCGAGGATTACCAGCATATGGTGGAGGACCCGCCGACCGATTTATCACTTCACAAGAATTCCCCCGGCTATCGTTTGATTTTGAATAACGTTCTTTTCCCCGCCGCCAAGAAAAAAGAGCGGAAAACATAAACTTTTATCGATATTTGGATTTATTGGGGCACGGCATCGCCGTGCCCCAATTTATTTGCATGACCGTTGAATGGTCAGACTGCCACGAGGCTTTTCTCGAAAGTCACCGCACCCAAAATCGAATCGACATAGAAATAGTTCTCCGGATGGAACGGAGCATAGAAAAGGCTTATACTCTCCGGCTGGAAAGCGCTGTCCTTCTGGGCATGCTTGTTGTCTCGCCCGATCGATTCGCGGTAAATAATCACCTCGGCCAGTGCGGTCGCCTCACCGGGACCGAGGGCTACCGGGAGGAACCGGGTGTCGAAGTTCTCGACGGCTGAGAACGCGATTTTGGGAAGCGCTGTCGAGATTCTTTTTGTCAGACGGTACATCGCTTCAAAATTGGGCATCCTGAAAGCCGGAATGACCAATTTATCGGACAGATATATCCCGCCGAACATTACTTTCAGCCGCCGCGCCGATTCTGCCGGGAGTCTCAGACTCCAGAACGGGAATAGCCGGTCGGCTCGATTATTACTATTGAATGCCGCCGTGATCGATGGGATAAATCGAGCATTGGGTTCCAGTGTAATCAACCGCTGACAGTTCTGGCAGATATAGATATAAGACTGCTTTGCGGGAAGATCCATGGCGCAGTTGGTGCAACGATGAAACTCCACGCTCAACTTGCCGAACTCCATGCAGGACGACCCGCCCGGGCCGGCCATACTCGGAGCGCTTTCCCCGGCAATATCGGCCGCCACCCGCCCGGTGACCGCATCAATGACAAAACAATGCCTCCTGACATTCAGGGCGGATTCAAGGATATAGTACGGGAAATAGACCACCGCGCCGACCGGATGGAACAGCTCGGTTTTATTCAGGCCGAAATCGGCCTGAATGACATTGCTCAGTCCGACAATATTCTTTTTCAAATTGGTTTGCACTTCGCCCCACGGCCTGGCCACCGGAATACACTCAAATCCCTCTTCAATGTTTTCCTGCGCGAAAGGTATTAGTTTAAGATAATCTGCCCGCAGCCCGATGGAATAGGGAATCTCATTACTGGCCGGTCCGGCGGCAAAAGTGGCCATGAAAGGGACCATGTTGATATCGGTCTTTTTCTGCTGGACGGTAATCTCACGGTCGTACTGTGTCTCATATCCCACCTGTCGCTCTTCGATACGATTGCGGAGTTTCAACACAATAGCATCAATTTTCCAGTAAGGATAGTACACAGCCTTAAACTCGAGGCTGGGGCCGATAAGGGGAAGATGATTCTGTTTGAGATAGTGGTCGAGATGGAACTGCACTTCAGCGCGTGAAATCCTGCTCTGTATCAGATATGCCGGCGGCATCTCGGGCATCACGACTCTAAGGTTGGAGCCGCAGTGCGAGCAGGCGAGAACAAAGAAATCGCATTGGAGTTCCAATGCACCGCCGCATCCGGGACAGGTAACCCCGATAAAAAAGCCGCTCTTAGGTCTGCTGGCTGCCATTTTCTATCGCCTTTCCGCAGGAGCCGCAGAATTTCGAGCCGGGGAATATTTCTGCCGAGCAGTGGGGGCATTTTAATTTGGCATCCAGCTTGAATCCGCAATGGAGACAGAAAACCGCCTCGGTCGGAAGCTCTTTATTGCAAGAAGGGCAGAGATTCTGCGATATCATCTGGTAACCGCAGCGGTAGCAGTAACGCGACTGCTCGGGAGTATCGGTGTGGCACTTTGGGCAGGTGACGGTCGCTATCGGCTCACGGCGCAGTTCGGTCTGCTCGGGAGAAAATACTTTCGACATCATGGCCGGCATCATCAGCCCCACTCCGGCCCCCATTCCCATCCCGGCTCCGGCGGGAGCCATACCATTGGTGCTTCCCAATCCTCTGGCCATTTCGAACTTGAGGAACTTATCCAGGTCGCCAACCGCTTCCATACCCGAGCGCTGGTCGATCATCTGCGAAACTTCCTCCGGCGGCGTAATTGAGGAGATAAAGAAATCGACCAGGGTCATGCCATATTTTTCAAATTCAATCCTGACCAGTTCTTTGAATTGTGCCGCCAGTTCCGTGTACTGCGCAGGGAGATCCAGAACTGTATCGAGTTTCTCGCCCAGAAGGTCATTCATGCGGGCGATAGTCAGATCGCGAAGGTAATCCTGAATATCGACCGTGGTATAGCGGGCCTGCCGCCCGACAATCGAATTCAGGAACAGAATCGGATTATCAATCCGGATAGTGAAAGCGCCATTCCCGCGAAGGCGGATCAAACCAAGCTTGCTGTCTTTGAAAGTAACCGGATGCTTGGTGCCCCATTTGAGGTTCGTGAAAACTTTCAGGTTGATGAAATAGACCTCGGCGCGGAACGGGGAATTGAAACCGAAGGGGAACGAGAGAAGCCGGGTCAGAATCGGGATATTGAGCGTTGTAAGGGTATGACGACCGACTGTAAACGAGTCACAGGCATGGCCATCCTTGAAGAAGATCGCCGTTTGGCTGTCGCGGACAATCAGTTGCGCCCCCATCTTGAAATCTGCTGAGCCCTCCTGCGGCAAACGGTAGATCATTTCCTCGCCGGTTGGGTCCATCCATTCGATAATTTCAATCGAAAGAGACATATCATTCCTCAGTGAGTAGAGTTATAGTTTCATAGATAGATTTTCGTCAAAAATCGGCTTTTCTTGATGCCGGGATTTATCTCGGTGGATATGGCGAAATTGCGAATTGATTCAAATTCCTGTTTGAAAAAGAAGTCGGAAATTGCTATATTGGAGCATCAACGGTAGTTCTTAATCTGCATACCATGGAGATACTAAGTATGTTGCGAATTTTCCATTCAGGTAGAAAAATCAAAGGGTCTTTCTTTTATCGGTTCGTGCCACTATTTATCGGGGCGATTACTTTTGTTTCGCCATCCGTTATGGCACAAGCCAAAGTGGGCACAGTGCCTTTCCTGCCATTTTCCACCTCTCCCCGCGCCAACGGCATGGGGAGTTGCACGGTTAATCTGGCCGATGAGGAATCATCACAGTTCAACCCCGGCGCCTCCGGCATTTTCTTTCTAAACCATTATTTCGGTGTCACCCTCCCGGTCAAAACGAAAATCTTTCCGGATTTCGTTGTTGACGAAGAGGTGGGAGTGAAGACCTTTCATTTGGGGATCGGTACTCCTTTCCTGTTGCACCGGTCGGAACGATGGGGGGATCTGGAAGTGGCACCTTTTGTAGCATACCACCAGGTAAATCTTGATTATGGAAGAAGGCATTATGTTGACTATCCTCATTCCTTTTGGCGTGAAGATGAGGACAAGTATTCCGGATATTCGTTCGGATTGGGCGCCTCCTGCCGTTATTTGAAAATTGGCATCGGCTATACCTTTAAGACGACGGAATGGAAGATATCAATCGAAGATACGGCGCAGACCAATATGAAGTGGCACGCACGCGATTTTGGCCTTCTGGTGGAAATTCCGTTGTTGAGAGATGAAGCGGAAGGAGGCAATTTGAAATCCGGGAGGAAATATAGTTTTGAGCTGACTCCTTCGTTTGCATTCGTGATTGCCAGCAAGCCGGCCGACGAAAATGAAGCAATAGAAAATTCTTTACCCAAAATGCGGCGTATCGGCCTTTCGACTTTTTTTGCCGTGAAAGACAAAACTGCCAACGTAATCACTATTCGCCCCGCATTTGAATTCGATAAGAGTCTTGTCAACTCCGAAGAGTTGACAACCAGGATCGGCGCGGAGTTCGGCGTCGCCGATATTTTGTACCTCCGAGTTGGAAAGCAGAAATTAAACGGCAAATCGGAAAATAGCGGTACTTTCGGGATCGGTGTCTCAACCAGAGGATTAATGGCTCTTATTTATCCCCAAGATAAGAGAGACGAGACGCTGATCAGCCGGATACTCGGGAATCTGGATTTGCAGTTTGACTATGCGCGCGCCAACGGCCTGAACACGCTGACCAATACCAATTATATGAAAATCAGTCTTTCGTTCAGATAGAGTCAAATTTCGCGCCAAGCCCTTGGATATTTCTCAGTTGCATGAACAAGCCAAGGCGGCAGAAACCTACCAGCTCCGCATCATCCCCGCGGCGCCATAACCGGTCAGAGTCAGAGCGCTGACCACGACGGCAATAACGACATAGACTACGATAGCCACTATCAGCGTTACCACATAATATCCGGCCATTTTATCCGGCGGAACCTCTTTAAGAGAGCGCATGCCGATATAAAGCAGATAAAACGAATAGAGACCGACAAGTGCCAGGACGCTCAGAAGCGGGATGAGGGAGAAAATCCCCGCCAGCCAGGCGGCGGTCATGGAGAAAGCGGACACTTTGAGCGAGGCGCTCATATCTTTTTTTGAGCCGAACGAGGGCGCCAGGGCATCAATGATGGCCGCCAGAATATAGACTCCCACCAGGGTGAGCAGGTAAGAGAGTACGGCCCAGGCCAGGCCGCGTGCGATGGGAATCCGGAACTCCTCGCCCAGTATCGACATCCCGACCAGCGACCGCCCGATAAAACCGGCAATGGCGGGAATCAGGGCCAGAACCATGACATACTGCGTGTATATCTGACCGGTGGTCATCGGCTCGGTTTTGATCACCTCCCACTCCCTGGCAGGTGTCATTATGATATTTTTTGCGCGATCAACGACATTCATTACATCCTCCGATTTTAGAGATGTACTATTTTCTGCGCCGGTCGGCTTGAGGGTCGACCGGGCACGGTTAATTTTATCGCTGTGGTCATGACACTTTTTTCATAAAACTATTTAGATTAAAATATCCTCATTCCAGCCGAGCCTGATTAACTCAATCTTTGAATAATCGCTCTGGCCGAGTTTAAATTTTTTATCGGCGAATTCTATATGATGGGCGGGCGGTTTCAATCCCTGATCCTCGCCGAAAAACAACTTGCGTTTGGCCTGAATGATTTTGAGGCCGACGGTGTCGACCGCCACCGGGTCGGTGCCGACCAGCAAGCCGCCATAGTTCCATACATATTTTCGGTCGAAGTGATGCGGCCCGAGGATATGGAACTGCGGTGTCAGCATAACCAGAATATTCAGCCGGGTCCGATCCTTCACATGTGGCATCAGCCATATGGAGCCGATACTCTCGCAGGAATTATCATGATAACTCCAGGGATCGGGCACGAACATGATATAATTTTTGATAAGGGATCCGACCCCGGCCCAGGCATGGGCGCGCATGGGGCGGGTATTGATTAAGGCGGTGGCTTTTTTGAAGACCGGGAGTTCGAGTATCTCACGATCGCTTATGGCGATATTTTCAGACGGGACACCGCACTCCAATACGCGATTCTTTATGGCCGATTCCAATTCCGGCGGCGTGGGAAGATATTTCCAGTTATTGGTTTTGATACCGACATAGTCCTCGGGCTTGATAATTCTGCGCCAGGAGGTCAGCGGCTGTTTGTCGCCGAAAAATGCCATAACCGCCTCATCAAGCATGGAGCCAAGGAGGTCGCCATTAATTGTGCCGTCGGGAGCAACAACATTCTGGTTGCGAATAAGAATAACGCGGCTCAAGGCTTCCTTTTCGGCGGTGATTTCGGCCAGTGACGGAAGTCCCAGCGCCAGTCCGGCGGTGGCCGCCCCGGTGAACTTGATAAAATCGCGGCGGGTGATTTCTTTTTTGAGCATCATCTCAACTCTCTTTCGTCATCGATCATATTGGATAATAAGCGCTTTTATTTTCTCAAGGTAATCGGCGGCTGTCTGGCGTGAGGGGGCTTCGAGGACAATGGCCAGATATTTCCCTTCCCGCGCTATCATCAGCACCCGGCCGTTTTCACGCACGGCGAAACCCGATTGATCAGGCGATGGAGTGTACGCCTCCGAAAACCGCTTTCGCGAGGATTCCGCTTTTTCGGCTGAGCGGTACTGAATCAGCAGGAGAATAGAGCGATCCGGTTCGTAGGTTGCCAGAACGGCATTGGTAGTCGAATCCAGCCCGAGGATATTTTCCGAAGACAAGAAATATTCGTTATTAAGTACCGGATAAGAATGCAGGTAGAGAAGGCTGGAGCTCTTTAGCCCTTCAAGCGGTAGCAATTTCAGCAGCCGTGGTTTTTCGCCACCTTTCGGCAGTTGGTTGGATATTTGGCGCGCCAGGCCGTATAACCCCTCTTTTGTATCGGGCGTTTCCTCGACAGTGGTAATACTGACGAAATAATTGTTCTGCCAGAAACAGAAGAGGCTTCCCAGATAGTCATATCCCTGCCCGATACCGGTAGAATCATTTTCCCGAGTGTAACTGAAAATGCCATAGGCGTTCTCAGCAGAGCCCATGTCGTATATTTCCAGAGTTATGTCGGGTTTATTCTGACCGGCATAATGATGCACCTCGACACGGCGGAAATCATAGGCCAGATAGACCTCACCGGCGCCGTCGATATAATCAAAAATGGTGCGACGGTCGTAGGTTTCGGAGGCATTCTGCAATTTCCAGTTCCCGATGGCAGGCGGGGCAACCACTTTTCCTGACAGATCGGTTTTGCCTTTATTGCCGCAGCCCAATACGAGAGAAAGCAGGAGTGCAATCATCAGCCAGAGAGCTGCCTGGCGTGACGATGCGATGGCATTCGGAGTCAGTCTAATCATAGTGATATTTCGAGTCATAGAATTATTGGGTCGATATGTCGGTCGACCCCTGCAAATTTCGGACACCATTAGGGGTTTGATAAATCAAACCCCTACGCGGCTATTATATAACATCTACCTCGTGAAAATGATGTTGACAATAAAGCCTAAACAGAAAAGACCCGACGCATAAATAAGCATCAAATATGAAAAAAGCGCCGGATGATTTTTTACCGCTCCTTCTTCGAATTTATCCAAATCCATTTTTAGACCAAAGAATATAATGGCTGTATAGGTGATAACATGAATTCCATAATATGGATAATTACGTGCTTTACCTTTGCCTAAATATAATTCTCTTTTCTTTTCAAGGAAGTCAATGACGTAGAGTTCCTGGCTTAGGCGCGGATATAACCACAGGTTAACAGGCGAGAATATAACCAGCCACAATCCAAATGTCCAAAGGAAGACTAACTCAGGGCTATAGCCATAATTCCACCATATCACTTGAAAGATGTTTAGGAATGTGGCCACAGGCCATAAGTACCATTTCTCGCTCATGTGATCATATTTGAGTCGCTTATAATCAATGTCGAGCATCTTGTAACTCTCCATAAAACCGTCGTCTTTCAATTTCTTCAGAACCTGCTCATAGACACCTATGCGTTGGTCATAGGTAATGCTATCTATGCTTTCCACAGTATCAGTATTTTTGTACAAAGCGTCTCTGACCCAGGTTGTATCGGCGGGAAACCATAGCTCAAAAAGCCGCATATCCAACTTGATCTTACTAATATTGGAACCCACAAGGGCAATTTGGCACTTAGGTGCAGCACTATCAAGCAAGGCAAAGGAAAGATCTATTTCTTCACTTATATGGGTGACAAATCTGAAATCTAACTCGCGCGGCAATTCAGCCTTGTAGAAAGATACCGCATCCAAGAATCGCGCGCCGTAAAACACGGCGGATGAGGCGAAACGCACTTCCCTAAAGGAAGTCAATGAGTCAAATTTGGCGCTCCAAAAATTGGCCGTTGAATCAAATACTGCGCTATAGAACAAGACCGATGAAGCAAAGCGCGCATCCTTAAAAATAGAATATGAAGCAAATTGAGCCCGCGTAAAGTTGGCCCAAGAATTGAAACAGGTGGCACCAAAATGTGCAGTATCACCAAAGTATGCACTTTGAAAATCAGCATTATCGAAGCGAGTACCTTGAAAATTGGCCGATGTTTCAAAGCGCGCATGCGAGAAATTTGCAGGAAATGCAAACTGCGCCAATCCAAAATGGGCCATCGAATCAAAAGTGACGTAAGCAAACACTGCTGAACTCTCAGCGTGCACATTTATAAAATTTGCCCTCGAATCAAAGTGCATATGTCCAAAATCAGCAGGAAAACCAAAGTGCGCGTCTCGAAAAGAAATAGGATTGTGAAATATTAGAGCGGGAGCTTGAGGACTCCGAGTACTATCGATTTCTACGCCATCGCTTGGATGCCGCCGAAAATAGTCGAGGTTTACTGCTTCCCGAAATACCGTATCTTGGAAATTTATCGTTTTGGCAGAGGCTGCCGCGAAACATATAGAGATGCTTGCAGAAATGATGCAAAGATATAATAAGAACTTATTCATGCCGTTAATAATTGCCTAATCCTATTCCCTGTGCAGCCGTTTTGGGCGACTGCCCGTCGCAGGCGGGTCGCCCCTACAACAATCAAGTCGGGTTTCTCCTCTCCGCTAACGCGGAGTTTCGAAACCCGACCTACAAAAATCTATAATTTCACCAGTTCGACGCGGCGGTTATTGGCTTTCCCTTCAGCCGTAGTGTTGGCATCAATCGGCTTGCTCTCGCCGAATCCCTTGGTTTCCAGACGCGATCCGTCAATCTGGTAGCTACTCACCAGATATGCTTTCACCGAGGCGGCCCGGCGCTGGCTCAAATCCAGGTTGTATGCCTCTTCCCCATCGCTATCGGTGTGCCCTTCGATAGAAAGTTTCAAGGCCGGGTCATCGGTCATAAGCTGCCCGATTTCGGCGAGAGTTTTGTATGACTCGCCTTTAATTACATCGGAGCCGGAATCAAACAAAATCCCGTGGGTGACGATCTTGCCGGTTTCATCGAGCTGCTGGCGCATCGACTTGCCCCCCTCGGCCACCCGCAGCGTCCCCATCAGCATCGGATTCCCCTGCTCTTTCCATGGGTCGCAATAAACTTGAAGCATCGCCGGCTGGAATCCCTCAATTTCCGGGACATTGGCCACTCGTTCGTTATCGACATAGCATTTCATGGTGCTTGGGGTCGCCATGATCCTCATGGTATGCGCCCCTTTGCCCAATTTGGAGGTAAGTTCTTTGGCAGAAATCTCCTTCCCATAAATGGAGACACTTGTGCTTTTTCCGCTGGTTACATTGAATTCCGCAATTCTCTTTTCGTTGGCATCAAGGATATAAATATAATAGTAATGCCCCGACTGGTCGGCGCCGTTGCTGTATATATCAAGCTCGACGGTAAATCTGGAAGGAAGAGTGGTTTTCATTTTCGGGCGGATTGAACCCTGGTCGGTGCACATGACCCATTTCCGATCCCCTTTCGCGGCAATTTCGAAAACGCCTTCATCAAGCGACCATTTCGAGGGGAACTCGCCAACCTCTTCGCCGGAGAAATCATCATAGAATATAACCTGATCTCCGGGAATAAAATCATACTTGGTGAAAAGCTTCATGTTTTCGGTTCTGACCGCACCGGTACCTTCACTGCCTGCGGCGGCTTTGCCACCGGTTGTTCCTTCTTCACCGCCGGTCTTCCCGGCCGCCTGTTTGGCGCCGCTCTCGCCGTACTGCTGGGTGTATTGCCCCTGCCCGGTGTAACGATAGTACTCCTCGGGGACATCTTTGCCGATCTTGTTGGCCGCTTTGGCCAGCACATCACGAATAGCTTTTTCCATCGGCTGGTTGGAATAAGACCCCAGCCCGCCGACCAGAGCGACATCCTCAACCAAGCCGCCGCCGGCCACATCGGCGCCCCAGCTGGTCGATTCACCCTCAAGCGACATCGCCTTGATAACCCGCCGGGTACGAATATCAATCAGCTTGATATCTATCAATATTTTGGCGCTCTTGCTCTGCAGCCCCACCTTGCCGAAAGCCTTTTTTTTGAGCGCTCCCAGACCGCCGCCACCGCCGCTGGCTTCGGGTTCAAATCCGGTAACCGAGCCGGTTACCAGAACATCCGCCCCTTCCATCAAACCTTTTTCCGCCCCGCGTCCCTCCTCCACATATTCCGATTCGCCCAGATCGATTTCCTCGGCCAGTTCCTCGACCTCTTCCTTGCTGGCCAGAACGATAAATTTCTCGTTATTGGCCAGCGCGGTGGAAAGCATCTCGCCTATCGAGGCGGCCATTTCATCATCACAGTCGGCGGACTTGTTTTTGATTGTCCCGACCGCTATCCGGGCCTTATTGCCCTGATAGGTTACTTTCTCTTTGACTCCGGCGCCGGCCAGAAGCGCAAAGAGAATTGTCATCGCCACAGCCATAATTGCTGCACGGACAAGTAGAGCCTTAAACATGGCAGTCTCCTTTGATTTTATTGTGACTTTTCCGAAAAAATAATCCTCAGTTTCGTCAAGGGAATATACATTTCCGGGAAAACAGACGTCAACATAAATAATAGCACAAAGATAGCAGATAAAATATCTCTTCTATCCGGATGAGGAATCACTCTTATGGCGTCCCCGGCTGTTTGGTCGAAAAAAAAATAAAGAAATCCCTTGACAGGCCGAAACCTTTCTATATATTGATAAGTAGACATATGTAGATATATACAATTATGAAACCATTGAATGAATTTTTCAAAGCTCTGGGCGATCCGACCCGGCGGCAAATCATCCAGCTTCTGCGGGAGCGGGATTTGACCCCCACGGAGATTCTGGAAAAGATTGCGGTCTCGCAGCCGACTCTCTCGCACCATCTCGATATTCTCAAACGGGCCGGACTGGTGGACTCCGAGCGAGAGGGGCAGTTTATCCGCTATTCGATAAATATGAGCATTTTTGAAACCGCCCTCGAATATATGACCAAATTCACCGGCAAAAAGAGGTAATTATGAAATGGAATCTTAAAAGAGAGATATTTCCTTTTGCGATAATCGCTCTGTTCGTGATATTGTCGCTCTATTTCTATTCATCGCTCCCCGCGCAGGTGCCGTCGCATTTTGATTTCCACGGCAAAGTTGACCAGTATTCCTCGAAAGGAACTTTCATCGCGCTCTATCTGGGTATGTCGATCGGTTTGTATTTACTGCTTACTTTCATTCCTATGATAGACCCTTTCTGGAAAAAGATACAATCTAAGTACCATATCTTTTTGATATTCCGCGACATGGCGCTGGTCTTTTTCTTTATCATGTACATAATCATTATCTATGCCGCGCGTCACGGCAAGCTGGAACCGTATCTTCTGGGAATTGCCCTGGGACTGCTCTTTATCTTCATGGGGAATTATCTCCCCAAACTGCCGCGCAATTTCTTTTTTGGGATTCGCAACCCCTGGACTCTGGCCTCGGAGGAAGTCTGGCGCAGGACCCATATTCTGGGCGGTTGGCTGTTTGTCATATCGGGGATTTTAGCGGTGCTGCTATCGGTGTTCAAGGTAAATCCGGCCATTGCACTCGGAGCGACATTCGGTCCGGCGGTTCTGTATTGCGGGCTGATATATCCGTTGTGGCTGTACAAAAAGTTGCAGCGTGACGAACGCAGTCAGGCCCCGCAGCTTTAAATGAATCAACTCAACTGAAATTGAATATTCAATGAAGATATAATTTTTGTTACAGGAATATAGTACCCAGCTGATAAATCGCCAATGCCGCCAGCCAGGCGAATAGGAACTGAAAGATCACCGAAAAGAGCATCCACCTGTTCCCTATTTCGCGCCTGATCGCCATGATAGCGGCAATGCAGGGGGTATAAAGCAGAGTGAATATCATGAAAGCATAGGCGGCCAGCTTACTTATACCGGATGCCGGGCTTTGCAGTGCGGCCATAAGAGTATCCGGATTATCCCCCATGCGGTACAGCACCCCCAGAGTTGAAACTACTACCTCTTTGGCGAAAAATCCGGTGAGGACCGAAACGCCCATTTCCCAGCTGAATCCGAGCGGCCGGAAGATAGGATAAAGCGCCTTGCCCAGCTTCCCGATCATGGAGTATTCCAGTTCCTCTTTTCCTTTCATGGCCTGAAGCTGCGCGATCTGTATTTCCGACTCCGGAGTTTTGATTGAGGACAGCTGTGTCACTTGAGAGTCATAATCCTGAGAAAGCTCGGTTTTCCGGGGAAAATAACCAAGCAGCCAGAGAATTACCGAAGCGACCAGTATCACGCCCCCCATTTTCCGCAAATAGACTTTCGTTCTTTCCCACATATGGATGAAGATTGATTTATAGGTCGGCCAGCGGTAAGGGGGCAGTTCCATGACAAACGGAGTGCTGTCGGAACGGAGGATAGTTTTCCCATACAGCCGGGCCAGGATGACGGCGGCCGCTATACCTATCAGGTAAAGTGAGAAAATAACATTGCCGGCGGCCGCCCCGAAAAAAGCGCCGGCAAATAGGATATAGACCGGAAGACGGGCGCTGCAGGACATGAGCGGGATGAGCAGGATGGTCAGGATGCGGTCGCGAAGAGACTCCAATGTGCGGGTGGCCATGATCGCCGGAACATTGCAGCCGAAACCCATCAGGAGCGGAATAAATGATTTTCCGTGCAATCCCAGAAAATGCATCAAACGATCCATCAGGAACGCCGCCCGCGCCATATATCCGGAATCCTCCAGGATTGAAATACCGGCAAAAAGGATAACGATATTGGGGAGGAATACGGCCACGGCGCCAACTCCACCCAGGATGCCCCGCACGATCAAATCGGAGAGGGCTCCGGCGGGAAGAAGCAGGCCGGCCATATTCTGGAGGAAGGTGACCCCGGCCTCAATCCAGTCCGTCGGGTAAGAGCCAAATTTGAATGTGGCCTGAAAAATGAGCCACATGATGAAAAGAAATATCGGGAATCCCCAGAGCCGGTGCGTGAGAAAGTTATCGATTTTTATCGAAAGCCCCATACGGTCACTCTGCGGACGTTTCATCACCTCACGGACTATTCCGGCCACATATCCATATCTTCCCTCAGAGATGGCGAATTCCGGGTCCTGTTTGGTCGTGGCCAGGATATGCTGCTCGGAATATTCCAGTTTCGATTTAAGGGAAGTATCTCCGACATTATCGGCGAGGCACCTTTTCCTGATTTCAGCATCCCCCTCCAGAAGCTTCACTGCCAGCCAGCGCGGGTTGCCGCAGGCGCGACAATGCCCGCAAACCGATACTTCTTTCGACAAATCGGTCACGAGGTCATCAAGCTTTGGTCCATAAGTAATCGGCGGATGGCGATGCCCTTTGTCTCTATCAGCTAACAATGATGTGGCCGCCTCCAAAAGAGAATCAATCCGCTCAGCTCTGTTACCGACCGTTGTCACTACCGGCGCTCCAAGGAGAACGGAAAGCTTTTGTATATCTATTTGTAAACCATCTCTGCCGGCCTCATCCCACATGTTCAGATCGATGACAACATCAACGCCCATCTCGATAAGTTGCATGGTCAAATACAGACTCCGCTCGAGACTGCCGCTGTCGATGACATTGATCACCAGAGCCGGGTTTTCATTCAGGATAAAATCACGGGCAACTTTCTCATCGGGCGAATGGGCGGTCAGGCTGTAAGTTCCGGGAAGATCCACGAAAGTCAGGTCATATCCGTTGTGCTCACGCTCGCCGGTGCGTTTTTCGACCGTGACACCCGGAAAATTGGCCACTTTCTGATGAGCCCCGGTGAGATGATTGAAAATTGAGGTCTTGCCGCAATTGGGATTGCCGACCAGAGCTATAGTGAACTTTTTCCTATCATTCACGGAATCTGTCCGACTCGATTTCGATCTGTATCAGGGAAGCCTCGCTCCGCCGAATAGAAAAATGTCCGCCTGCCAGCGATATCTGCAAGGGATCTCTGAGGGGGGCAGCTTTGATCATCTTAATTGTTTGCCCTTTGTGAATCCCCATATCCAGAAGACGTCGCTTAACCGCACCGGCTCCGGCTACAGAAATCACTATTCCCGTTTCTCCCGGTTTCAATTGATCAAGGCTCATGGCAAGTTTCTTCCCTTTCGAGGATTGCAATATGTAATTTATCATAACTCAGGCTTATCGGTGAGCTGTCCCCGAAGCAGGCAACCTTCCCCTTTTCCGGAGCAACTGCGGACAAGGTCAACGAAACCCTCCAGCTGTTTGATAGCCTCGCGGCTGATCCCGTGCTCAATTCGACAGGCATTCTGTTCAGCCAGCTCCTCCGGAAGCTGCAGCACCTGGATAAAGAACATTTTTAGAATCCGATGAATTTCAAAGACTTCGGCGGCCGCTTTCTCCCCTTCAGCGGTAAGAGTGACTTTCCCATAATGTGACTGGGCAACTAAGCCGTTATCTTTTAAGCGACTAACAGCAGAAAAAACGGTCGGCAGGGTGACTCCGCGTGCCCGAGCAATGTCCGAAATTCCTACCAACTCGCCCCGATGCAACAGGAGATAGATTGTCTCCAGATAATCTTCTTCTTTTAGAGTCAGTTTCATAATCTCCAATATATTAGAACATTCTAACTTTCGCAATAGTAATTACGACAAATTTTCTCATATTTGAAGATATTTTGTTGTTTTTCAATCTATTACACTCTGTTCACGGTGGAAATTAGAGGACTGTGATACTCTATTATGACAAATTTTGTATTTTTTCATAAAAAATTCCAAAAAGCCGCTTTCTGTGACAATTTTATGACAAATTTTGTATGGTTTCATCTAATTTCCCCCTAACATGAAAGAGACGATTTCGAAAATAGCCTGCATCTCGACCAAACTGGGGAGAGCCCCGCTGGAACTTCTGGAAGCTTTGACTATTCCAGAGACCGAGCGGACCGAAAAGCTGTCGGCGCTGAAAAAGACACTGGCAGCGTTAGAGTTAGTCTATCTGGCCACCTGCAATCGGGTGGAATTCATGGTGGTTATGCCCCAAGCCGACCATGATGTGGCGGCCATTCGAAATCGGATACTTGATTTCTTTTTCAAGACCCAGGACAAGGACTCGAAGGTAAATTTTGAGCCTGACAATTTTAGACTCTTTTCCGGGCGCGAGGCGGTCAGGCATATTTTCGAGGTAGCGGCGTCGCTGGATTCCATCGTTATCGGCGAAGCCCAGATCCTGGGGCAGATTAAGGATGCTCATCAATTCTGCCAGGAGAGCGCTCTTTCTGGTTCTGTCCTTGAGAGACTTTTTTCCGCGGCTTACAAAGCGGCCAAGAAAGTCCGGACTGAAACGGAGTTGGGGCAGAAGCCGGTTTCCATGGCCTCGCTGGTAGCGCTGAGGCTCTCGGAAATTATCGGCCGGAACCCCGAGGCCGGCATTGCCATAATCGGTTCCGGGGCAATGACCCCGAAAATGGCCGATATTATCCGGAAACGGCACGACAACCGGCTTTACTTTGTGAATCGGACAACCGCCAAAGTGGAGCCATTTGCCACGAAATTCAGCGGCAAAGCGGTCAGCCTGGGTGATTTTCTGGAGGGGAAACAAAAAGTCAATATTATCATCTCATCGACCTCCAGTCAGGAACCAATCTTCACAGCCGCCCGTTTAAAGGCAATAATGGCGGACGAGAAGAAAATCTATGCTTTTGACCTGGCGATTCCCCGGGACTTTGCAGCCGATCTGGTTGATTCCGAGAGACTCGAAATCTGGAATCTGGAGAAGCTGAATATTCTGGCCCAGAAAAACCGTCGTGACCGGTTTCGGACGGTGGATCAGGCCAGCCACTTGATTGAAGAGCAGGTAAAAGCATATCTTAAGAAGGAAATCACACAGTACATCTCTCCCCTCTTTGACTCCGCCATGAATGAATCGATGTCTCTGGCGCAGGAGGGACTCAATAGTCTTTTCAAAGGAAAACTTTCTCATCTTTCGACCGACGATCAGGAGCTTCTGCTCTACTGGAGCAAGAAAGTCCTCGCCCGCGCCTGTTACCTTCCGGCCCAGCAGCTTGCCGAGAATATCGCCAATGCTGATCTGGACCAGGAAATAAGGCTTTCGTATTTCGTAAAAAGCGCGCGGTAAATATGCATCTCATAATCGGTTCGCGGGGCAGTGACCTGGCCCTGTATCAAGCAAATCTCATAAAAACCTATCTGGCCCGGCTCGGATTCGACTCCGAAATAAAGATTATCAAGACTACCGGCGATAAGATCGATACTCTCAGTTTTGACCAGATGGAAGGGAAAAACTTCTTTACCAAAGAACTGGAAGAGGCACTGCTTTCCCGGGAAATTGATCTGGCTGTTCATTCTCTGAAAGACCTTTCTACGCAATTTCCCGAAGGGCTTAAAGCGGGCGCTTACTGCAATCCGGAGGATCCCTCGGAACTACTTCTTGTTCGTCCCGATAATTACGATCCGGAGCAGAAATTTCCCGTGAAGCATGGCTCTACGATTGGAACCAGTTCGGTGCGCCGGCAGGCACAGATAGCCTATTATCGACCTGACCTGAAAATTGAGCCGTTACGCGGCAATGTCCCAACCCGGGTGCGGAAACTCCAGGATGGGAAATTTGATGCCATTCTGATTGCCAGGGCTGGCGTGGAAAGATTGAAACTTGACACCGGCGATTTGAAATACTACCCGCTTGATAGAATGGAATTTATCCCTGCCCCGGGGCAAGGAATTCTGGCCATAGAGATTCGCGCCAACGACCCTGAAATTGAAAACATGATTTCCCGTTTGAATGAGGACGGTGCCGAATTAACGGCTGTTCTGGAAAGAGGACTCTTGACCCGTTTTGAAGGCGGCTGCCAGCTACCCCTGGCGGTGACCTCTGTCAGAAGAAACAACGGATTTTTCCTTAAGGCCTTTTTGGGAGTCAGAGATGGGGACCGATGGGGCAAGCCCGCTCTCTTTGCCGATTATGGCGAAGATGTCGGCGTATTGATTGAGAAAGCCTTTTTATCTCTGACGCATGCAGCCGACAAAAAACAGAGTGCAATCAAAAAAAAAGTTCTAATTACCCGCAGTGAGGATGAAGGAGCCGAATTTTTCAGGTCATTTGACGGGCGGGCGGAAATCATCTATTACCCTGTTTTTCAGATCCAGCCTGCTTATAATAAAAATGTAGTTGATGAAATTATATCTCGCTTTGAGGAATTTGACTGGATAATTTTCACCAGCAAGAATACGGTCCGGATCTTTAAAGATATATTGGATAAATGGAGCCTGAAGATAAATCCGGAGACTAAAATCGCAGCGGTGGGAGGTAAGACGGCCGAGTTGCTGGAGAAGTTGGATATGCCGGTCTATTTCATTCCGCAGAGGGAGGATTCCACGGGACTGATTGAGGAGTGGCCGAAAAGCACTGGAAAAGAAACGGTGAAAATACTATTGCCGCAGGGTGAGGAAGCGCCGGATCATCTGGAAAAGGGGCTGACCGCCGCGGGACATCAAGTAACGCGAGTCAATCTATATAAGACTTTACCGACTCCGAAAGAATCTCTTCCCTCCATTGATTCGCGAAGCATCGAGTTTTTTATATTTACCAGTCCCCTTTCGGTCAAATATTATTTTCAGCTGGGACATAACCTGCCGGCAAAGGCCTGGGTTTCCTCGATCGGGCGTCCGACGGCAGAGGCCCTCGCTGAGCACAACCGTCAAACCGACTACATGCCGGCCAAGGCCGACCTGTATGATATAGCCGTGAAAATAAGGGAGCGTTTGTAATATGCAGATATTGAACCGTCCTAGAAGACTCAGGCAGAATAAAGTCATCCGTGACTTGGTGGCTGAAATCAGAGTGGATGCCGTCAAAATGATACAACCCTATTTCGTCACCGAGACCGGCACCAGGAGAACCGAAATCGGCTCGATGCCGGGGATTTATCGCGATCCCGAAGATAAATTCATGGAGCAGTTCCAGGCCGATTATGAACTCGGGATAAACAAGATTATGCTGTTCGGCGTGGTCGCAGAAAAAGATGCGGAGGCTTCCAGGGCCGATCATGATAAGAATCCGGTTATTCAGGTAGTGCGGCGATTGAAAGATAAGTACGGTGAGAAGATTTTTGTGGCGGCCGATGTCTGCCTTTGTGAATACACCGACACCGGTCATTGCGGATTTGTCAAGGACGGCAAGATCAATAATGACCCTACCCTGGAGCGGCTGGGGGAGATGGCTTTGTCGCTGGTCAGGGCGGGTGCCGACTGCCTGGGGCCATCAGACATGATGGACGGCCGTATCGGGTATATTCGCCGCAAACTTGAGGACAAAGGATATCATGATGCCATTATCATGGCCTATACGGCGAAATATGCCTCATCTTACTATGGGCCGTTCCGTGATGCCGCCGAGAGCGCCCCGAAATTCGGCGACCGGAAAAGCTACCAGATGGATTTCCGCAACGCCCGTGAGGCGTCAAGCCGGCGCTTGCTTATCTTGACATTATCCGGATTTTCAAAGAGCACTCCCCGCTTCCGGTAGCGGCCTACAATGTCTCGGGGGAGTACAGTATGGTGAAATTGATGGCGAGAGAGAAGATGGCGGTGGAAAGGGATCTGGTGATGGAGAATCTGGCGGCAATTTTCCGGGCGGGAGCGGATATGATTCTGACCTATCACCTGCGCGATTTACTCAAAAAACGGATGGAATAATGCTTAAGCACGAAAAATCGAAAGAGCTTTACGATAGGGCATTGAAAAGTCTCAGCGGCGGGGTTAATTCCCCGGTGCGGGCATTCAAGGCGGTTGGCGGAACGCCCATTTATATGGAGTGGGGCGAGGGCGCTTATGTTTATGATGTCGACGGTAATCGGTACCTTGATTTTTGCGGCTCATGGGGCCCGCTGATCCTTGGGCATGCACACCCCGATATAATAAGAGAGATCGGCCAGACGGCTCGTCACGGCACCAGTTTCGGGACAGTGCATGAATATGAGATTCTACTGGCTGAGATGATCAAGAAGCTCTGCCCTCATATCGAACTCCTGCGCTTTGTCTCATCGGGGACAGAAGCGGTCATGTCGGCACTGCGCCTGGCGCGGGCTTTTACGAAACGAGATAAGATTGTCAAATTTACCGGCTGTTATCACGGCCACTCCGACTACCTTCTGGCCTCAGCCGGCTCCGGCCTGGCCACACTCGGCATCCCGGCCTCGGCCGGTGTTCCGGATGATTTTGCCAAACATACGCTCGTTGTACCGTTAAATGAAATTGACGGTGTCGAAGAAATTTTCAAGAAATATGGTGCGGAAATAGCGGCGGTGATTATTGAACCGGTACCGGCCAACAATGGCCTTCTTCTGCAATCGCGGAGTTATCTCGGTTTCTTAAGAGAAATCACCCGCGAGTACGGCTCGCTCTTGATATTCGATGA